>NZ_JBHXML010000010.1:0-150316 GCF_042720345.1 Kitasatospora sp. NPDC058478
GGTGACCGGAGTCCGGTCACCACCCCCCTCGGGGTTTGCGCTACTCCGACTTGGCGGCCGCGGCGGCCAGGCCGGCCGACCACTTCTCCTCGACCTTGCCGAACTTCCAGTAGGCGATCGCCGCGACCCAGGTCAGCACGAACAGGCCGACGATCGCGTAGCCGACGAAGTTGAGGTCCAGCCCGCCGATCCAGGCGATCGGGCCGCTGGTGATGTCCAGCTTCTCGCCGAGCAGGCCGATCAGCTCGACCAGGCCGATCACCAGCGCGACCAGCACCGACAGGCCGGTGACGGTCAGGTTGTAGTAGATCTTGCGGACCGGCTTGGAGAAGGCCCACTCGTAGGCGAAGTTCATGAACGAGCCGTCGATGGTGTCCAGCAGGCTCATCCCGGCCGCGAACAGGATCGGCAGCGTGAGCAGCGCGTACCAGGGCAGCGAGAACGCGGCCGCGCCGCCGGCCAGCACCAGCAGCGACACCTCGGTGGCGGTGTCGAAGCCGAGGCCGAACAGCAGGCCCACCGGGTACATGTGCCAGGGCTTGGTGACGGCCCTGGTCACCCGGCCGAGGATGCGGTTCATCAGCCCGCGCCGCTCCAACTGGCGCTCCAGCTCGGCCTCGTCGTACTCGCCCACGCGCATCCGGCGGAACACCTTGAGGATGCCGTTGAAGGCGCCCAGGTTGATCAGGCCGAGGAGCAGCAGGAACGTCCCGGAGACGGTGGTGCCGATCAGGCCGGTCATCGTGTGCAGGGTCGAGTCGTCCGCCTCCACCTGGTCGGCGAGCGAGCGGATGCCGAAGGCGAGCAGCGCGCAGAGGCCGAAGACGATCGAGGAGTGCCCGAGCGAGAACCAGAAGCCGACCGACAGGGGCCGCTTGCCCTGGCCCATCAGCTTGCGGGTGGTGTTGTCGATCGCCGCGATGTGGTCCGCGTCGAAGGCGTGCCGCATCCCGAGGGTGTAGGCGGTCAGGCCCATGCCCGCGCCGAACACCTGCCCGCCGACGTCGTAGTGCTCGGGCGCGACCAGCGCGAGCAGGGTGAACCAGCCGACGACGTGCAGCACGAGGATGAACCCGCCCATCCCGGCCAGGCGCATCCACTCCTCCCGGGTGAGCCGGTCACGCCATCTGACGGGCGAGGCACCTGCGGCGGGGCTGGACATCCTGTGGTCCTTTCGGGTGGTCCGGGCGAAGCTGGGCCATCTTTCCCCCCTCGGGGAAGTAGTTGCAAGTCATGTGCAAATGCCGGACGACGGCGAACGGGGGCATACGGGCGCGGACGAGGGGCGCGCGGCGGCGGGCACACGCCCGCCCGCGCCGGGCCCCACCCCGCCGCCCCACCCGGCCGCCCCGACCGGCGGGCCGCGACCGCCGCGCAGCCTTCGTCAGGAAATCAGACGATTCCTCCCCTAGGGTCGAGATGCCGACGCCCGCAGCGCGCTCCCCGTACGCGCCGCGGGCCCTCCGGCGCTCACCGGCCCGGGATCCGATGGGAGCGGCCATGCCGTCCTACCCCTTCCGCACCACCCGCGAGGACGTCCGCATCCCGCTGCCCGACGGCACCCGGCTGGCCGCCCGGCTGTGGCGCCCGGTCAGCGACGAACCCGTCCCCGCCCTGCTGGAGTACTCCGCCGGCCGGCTCACCGACCGCACCGCCGCCGAGGACGCCCGCCGCCACCCCTGGTACGCCGGCCACGGCTACGGCGCCGTCCGCGTCGACACCCGCGGCCACGGCAACTCCGACGGCCTGCCCGGCGAACCCGGCGGCGACCAGGAGCTCGACGACGGCGCCGCCGTCCTCGACTGGCTCGCCCGCCGCCCCTGGTGCAGCGGCCGGGTCGGCCTGCTCGGCGTCGGCGCCGCCGGCACCACCGCCCTGCTGCTCGCGGCCCGCGCCCCCGACACCGTCGGCGCCGTGGTCACCGTCTGCCCCGAAGGCGGCCACCGCCTCGGCGGCGCCCTGCTCGCCGCCGACCTGCACACCCGGCTCACCACCCTGGTCTCCGACGCCGCCCTCCCGCCCGACCCCCGGCACGTCGGCGACGCCTGGCGCGCCGACTGGCTGGCCCGCCTCGAATCCCTGGACCCGCCCGTCGACGCCTGGCTCGCCGCCGGCGAGACCACCGTCCCCGTCCCCGCCCCCACCTTCGCCGTCGCCGGCTGGGGCGACCCCTCCTGCTCCTTCGTGCTACGCCTGCTCGCCACCTCCCCCACCGCCCGCGCCCTGCTCGGCCCCTGGCCGCACGGCCTGCCCGAGGACACCCTCCCCGAGACCCTGCGCTGGTGGGACCACTGGCTGCGCGACCTCGACACCGGCGCCCTCGCGGAGCCCGCCCTGCGCAGCTGGATCGGCACCCGCTGGACCGGCGAGGAGACCTGGCCCTCCCCCGACGTCCGGGAGATCCACTACGGCCTCGACGGCCCGCTGCGCACCGCCGGCACCGCCTCCGACGACCGCCACGTCCGCGTCCGCTCCCCGCAGCACACCGGCCTCAACGCCGGCGCCTACGTCCCGCTCGGCCGCCCCGCCGACCAACCGCCCGACCAGCGCGAGGAGGACGGCCGCTCGGTCTGCTTCGACTCCCAGCCGCTGCCCGACCCGGTCGAACTGCTCGGCACCCCGACCGTACGGCTGCGCCTGCGCGAGGGCGGCCCGCCCGCCCAGATCACCGCCCGGCTCTGCGCCGTCGGCCCGGACGGCACCTCCACGCTGCTCACCCGGGGCGTCCTGGTCGCCACCGGCCCCGACGCGGACGTCGAACTCGCCGCCTGCGCCGGCACCCTCCCGGCCGGGCACCGGCTGCGGCTCGCCCTCTCCTCGGTCTACTGGCCGTGGGTGTGGCCCACCCCGGACGACGCCGGCTACGCGCTCGACCCGTCCCGCTCCGCCCTCACCCTGCCCACCCGCCACCTCGCCGCCGACATGGGCGCCGCCCCCGTCGCCTTCGAGGCCCCCGCGCTGCCCGAGCCGCTCGACATCCACCGCACCGAGCCGCTGACCGCCCGGCCCGAGCACGTCACCGTGCACGACATCGGCCGCCGGGAATGGCGTGCCGAACTCTCCCCCGCCACCGACGGCAGCCGCACCCACCCCGACGGCCTGGTCCGCGACGAGCACACCGTCACCGCCTACCGGGTGCTCACCGGCGCCCCGCTCAGCGCCCAGGCCCGCACCGACCACACCGTGCGCCTCGAACGCCCCGACATCGGCTGGGACGTCACCGTCCAGACCCGCACCCAACTGCGCTGCGACGCCGGGCACTTCCTCAGCATCGTGCAGCTGCGCGCACTGGAGGCCGGCTCGGTGGTGTTCGCCCGGGAATGGCAGCACCGCGTGCCGCGCTGAAGCGCGCACACCGACGGGCGGGGCGGGGTGCGCCCTGCCGCCGTGAGCCCGGCACGACCCACAAGACGCTCCCTGAGCCCCCCGGTCAGAGGCGGTCGTAGATGGCGGCCAGCTGCCGGAGCACGTCGGTCGCGGCGTCCAGGGCGGGGGCGTCGTGGTGGGCGAGGGCGGTGTCGAGCGCCTGCGCCAGGGTAGTCTGGCGTTCGTCGTGGCGGCGACGGCCCGCGTCGGTGAGGGCGACCAGGACGGACCGCTTGTCGCCCGGGGGGCGCTCCCGGGTGACGTAGCCGGCGGTGGCGAGGTTGTTGACCAGCTGGGTGGTGGCGGCGCTGGTGGTCTCGGTGGCGGCGGCGAGCTGGCCGATCGACAGCGGGCCCGCCTCGGCCAGGACGCGCAGGGCCCGGGCGTGGGTGAGGGAGAGCGCGCCGGGGGTGCGGGTGGCGCGTCCGCGCAGGCGGGAGTCGGCGGCGCTGAGGCTGTAGGCGGCGCGGGCGAGCTGGTCGAGGGCCTGCTCGCGGGCGGGGGTGGGTCGGGGCTGCGACATGGGGGCGGCCTCCGTGGCTCGATCGATGGGCGGGTTGACAACAGAATATCCTAAGTACTTAATAGATAAGTACTTAGCGACTCGGCGGCACCGCCACCGAGCCCCCTATCGACACGGAGGACACCCGTCATGACCGTTCGTTCGACCGGACAGAGCTGGGCCCTGGACATCGCCCTCGCCCAGGGCGGCTTCGACGCCCTGCACCCCCAGGCCAAGGGCACCCTGGAGCAGCTCGGCCACGACCACACCGACTTCGACAAGGTCTTCGCGCTGGTGCAGAGCGGGGCGATGCTCCCCAAGGCCTGGGCCACCGTGGCCGGGCAGGCCGAGGAGCGCGCCGCCCACCACGAGCGGGGCGGCTTCGCCCAGACCGCCGCCGACCTGTACGTGCGCGCCGCGGTGATGTGGGGCCGCGCCCAGTACTCCGTCTTCGACGCCACCGACCCGCGCAAGCTCGCCTTCCGCGAGCACGCCAACCACTGCGTGGAGCGCCTCGGCGCGCTGCGCGACGACCGGGTCCGCCGGGTGGAGCTGGACTTCGAGGGCGGCCGGATCTACGGCCTGCTGCACCTGCCGGCCGGCGAGGTGCGCAACGCCCCCGCGGTGATCCTCGGCCCGGGGATGGACATGATCAAGGAGGACTACATCTACGCCGCCGAGCGGTACTACACCTCCCGCGGCATCGTCGCCCTGTCCATCGAGGGCCCCGGCCAGGGCGAGACCCGGGCGGGCGGGCTCACCGTCGACCTCACCAACTACGAGCGGGCGATCAGCCGTTACCTCGACCACCTGGCCTCGCTCCCGGAGGTCGACCCGCAGCGGATCGGCATGTTCGGCATCTCGATGAGCGGCTACTGGGGCTCGCGCGCCGCCGCCACCGACCGCCGGCTCGCCGCGCTGGCCGCCTTCGAGGCGGTCACCGGCGACTTCCGGACGATCTTCGAGCAGGCCCAGCCGACCTTCAAGAACAACTACATGTACATGGCCGGCTACACCGACGAGGAGGCCTTCGACCGCGAACTGGTCGCCCGCATGCCGCTCGGCGACCTCGTCCAGGAGATCGACTGCCCGGTCCTGTACGGCATCGGCGAGTTCGACGAACTGACCCGGCTGGAGCAGGCCCTGGCCAACTACGAGCGCATCCGCGCGCCCAAGGAACTGCGCGTCTACGAGAACGAGTTCCACCCGCTGGGCGGGGTCGCCGCCGAGATCTTCCGCTTCGGCGCGGAGTGGATCGAGCGCGCCCTGAACGGCGAGTTCGCCGAGGCCGGGCGCGACGTGCGGCACTACGTCCACCACGACGGCCGCACCACCGACGGCACCGCCAACCCCACCTGGTGGCTCGGCGCCGTCCCCGCCCAGATCACCGCCGCCCGCCGGGCGTGAGACCGGGCGCATACGGTCCGGCCCCGGGGTGTGGGAGCCCCGGGGCCGGACGGTGTGCTGGTGGCGCGTCAGCTGGTCTGGATGGAGGTGTCGTCGATCACGAAGCTCGTCTGCAGCGAGGCGTCCTCGGTGCCGGTGAACTTCAGGGTGACCGTCTGGCCCGCGTAGGACGAGAGGTCGAAGGTCCGCTGCTGGTAGCCCGCCGCGGCGTCCGCGTTGGAGTACGTCTTCAGCGTGGTGCCGTTCACCGACACGGCCAGCTTGTCGTACGCGGTGCTGCCCGACTCAGCGGTGTCGATGTGCAGCCAGAAGCTCAGCGTCGCCTTGCAGCCCGCCGGGATCGTCACCGTCTGCGCCAGCGTGTCGGTGTGCGAGGAACCGTAGCCGTTCAGCCACGACTTCCACGAACCACCGTGCGCCGCCTGCGAGGAGCTGTTGTCCACCACACCGGAGCTGGTCGTCCACGGCGCCGCCGAACCCGTCTCGAAGCCCGCGTTGCCCAGCAGCTGCGCCGGCGTGCAGGTGCCGCCACCGCCACCGGTCACCGTCCACGTGAAGCTCGCGGTACCCGACTTGCCCGCCGAGTCCTTCACCGTCACCGTCACGTTCGACGAACCCGCCGTGGTGGCGGTACCGGTGATCGCGCCGGTCGAGGCGTTGATCGCCAGCCCGGCCGGCAGACCCGTCGCACTGTACGACAGCGGCGCGGTACCACCGGAAGCGTTGATCTGGACGTTCACCGCACCGCCGACCGCCGTGGACTGGTCACCGGGGCTGCTGACGGAGACCGCGCCGCTGCCGGCCGGCTTGGTGAGCAGGCAGCCCGCCACGTTGAGGTCGATGACCCGGCCGTTGCCGAGGCACGTGGTGAACCAGTAGGTCTCCTCGCCGTAGCTCTGGCCCTTGGTGGCCGTGGTGGTGCCGTCCGCGGCGACCTCGCACGGGTTGTCCAGGGTGCACATCTCGCCGTTGTCGTTGCCGGTGTTGTTGATGCCGATGATCCGGCCGCTGGCGGAGTCGATGATCGGCGAACCGGAGGTGCCGTGCGTGGTGTTGCAGCCGGAGCTGTAGCGCAGCGAGTCGTGCCAGGTCCACTGGTCCTCGCGCAGGGTGGGCACGAACCCGTTGACGGAGCAGTTCCACACCTGCTTCCAGTACGAGGAGGGTATGTACATCGCGGCGCCGTCGGTCGGGTGCGTGTCGTTGACGGTCAGCGCGGTCGCGCCGTACTTGGAGCTGATCGAGCCGTAGGTGTCGGTGAGTTGGTAGAGCGCGACGTCGGTGCCGGTCATGGTCGCGTAGACGACCTTGTCGGCCTGGACGGTGCCGAGGCTGTTGCCGGCGCCGTCGAGCAGGGTGCCGCTGCGGCTCGCGCTCGCGTTCTGGATGACCTGGCCGGCCGTGGGCATGGTCGGCAGGCAGTGGCCGTTGGTGAGCATCAGGGCCCGGTCGCCGGCCACCGAGGTGGGGTAACGCACCAGCGAGGCCGAGCAGTTGCTCAGCGCGATGGTGGAGGTCAGGTCGCTGGCCTGGACGGCGTGCGCGGGGGCGGCGGCGAGGGTCAGCCCGCCCGCGACGACGGCGCCGACGCCGGCCATCGCGGCAAGTCTCTTGAACATGGCTCTCCTTGTGGGGGATCGCGGGGTGTACGACTGGTCGCCGAGGCCCGCGCCGCACGAAAGTGCCATGGTCACTTCAAGTGGTCAACCGTATTGGCCGAACTCGCCGACGGCAATCGGCCGTTGCGGCCCGGGGCGGCAACCATCCGCCCCGGTATGCCCGTTAAGGGCGGGCGCGGTGGCACCCCACGGCACCGGCCGTGCCCGCCCGTCGGGGCGTCATGTCCGCCCGTCCACCCGTCCGCTCGCCGCCAGGGCTACGGCTGCGGGAAGGAGTTCTCGTCCAGCTCGTCGGTCTTGGCGTTGCCGCCGACCGTCGGCTGGAGGGTGATCGACCAGGACGTCGCGGTGCGCCCGGTCTCGAACGCCAGCGTGTCCTGGAACTTGGTGAACCGGCAGCTCTGCGTGAACGCCTTCGTGTCGGAGTCCCAGTCCACCCCGCCCGCGAAGTACACCTCGTACGTACCGTCCTCGACGCCCTCGATGCTGGCCTTCTGCCCCTTGGCCACGTACACCGAGTGCACCGACTTGCCGTTCAGCGCGAGCGAGACGACCGCGTCCCCCCTGCCGCCGTTGTCGACCTTGAACACGCCCTCGCCGCGCAGCCGCCCCTCGCGCACCAGGGTGCCGTTGTCCAGCGAACGGGACTGCTGCTTGGGGGTCTGCGGGACGGCGAAGGTCGTCGGGTAGCCGGCCGCCGCCATCTTGGCCAGGGCCGCCGACACCGCCGCCAGGCCCTCGGAGGCGCCCAGCTCGGCCTGCGCGGAACCCACCGCGCAGACGCCCCTGCTCTTGATGTCGCCGCGGACCTTCGTCGCGTCGGTGGCCAGCGAGGTCAGCGCCCTCACCAGCTCGGTCTGCGCCGTCGCGACCGCGGCCGGCTCGTCCGCCAGGCCCAGGCCCCGCCCGGCCGTCCGCGCGCTGGTGGCGATGCCGCCGAGCACGCCGTCGAGGTCGCCCAGGGTCTTGGCCCCGGCCACCTGGCCGAGCGCGGTGGTCACCGGGTCGATGGTCGTGCCGAGCACCGGGCCGTACGGCGGCGGCGTCGGGGTGGGGGTCGGCGTCCGCGTCGGCGCGGGCAGCGCCGGGGCCGCGCCGGTGGACGGCCCGCCCGCGGCGCTCCCCCCGCCGCCCCTGGCGCCGCTGGAGCAGGCCGCGAGCAGCAGTACGGTGCCGACGGCCAGACCGGCCTTGGTGATGGACTTCATGAATCCCGCCCCGGTGATGCCCCGCGCACACAGCGTGCACGTGTCCGCCGCCATGCTGGCGGCCCCGCCCGGCGCGGTCAACCGGATTCAGGGGGCGTGCAGAGGGCGTGCAGGGGGTGCCCGGGGGCGCTGATCGAGGTCAACTACGATCGGGGCGTGCTCAGCCTCACCGGATTCCCCCTCCAGATCGTCGCCTCGGTCGTCGCGATCCTCGTCTTCGGCGCCACCATGTGGCTCTGGCCGCGCTTCGGCGGGAAGGGCTGGAAGTCCTGGACGGGCCGGATCGGCGCCTTCCTCGCCACCCAGATCGCCGTGCTGGTCGCCATGGGCCTGATCGCCAACGGCTACTTCGGCTTCTACAGCTCCTGGAGCGACCTGCTCGGCACCGACGGCAAGCCGGGCACGGTCGTCGACCACACGCCGAACGCCTCCGTGGCCGTCACCGGCGAGCAGAAGTTCTACTCGGCCCAGGGCTCCGACCGGGAGCGCTCCGGGCTGATCCAGCAGGTCGCCGTCAAAGGAGCCTCGACCGGCCTGAGCACCGAGGCGTTCGTCTACCTGCCCCCGCAGTACTTCCAGCCGGACTACGCGCAGCAGCGGTTCCCGATGGCCCTGGTGCTCACCGGCTACCCGGGCACCCCGGAGAAGCTGATCTCGCTGATGCAGTACCCGGCCTCCACCCTCACCGCGATCGAGCAGAAGAAGCTGCCGCCGACCGTCCTGGTGATGATGCGCCCCACGGTCGTCGGCAACCGGGACACCGAGTGCGTCGACGTGCCGGGCGGCCCCCAGGCGGAGACCTTCTTCACCACCGACCTGCCCAAGGCGCTCGCCACCACCTACCGGCTCGGCACCGACCCGGCGAGCCGCGCCGTCATCGGCAACTCGACCGGCGGCTACTGCGCGCTCAAGTTCGCGATGCGCAAGCCCGACGCCTACCGCGCCGCGGTCGCGCTCTCCGGCTACTACAGCGCGGCGCACGACGAGACCACCGGCGACCTCTTCGGCGGCAACGACCAGCTGAAGCAGCAGAACGACCTGCTGTGGCGGCTGAAGAACCAGCCGGCCGCCCCCGTCTCCCTGCTGCTCACCACCAGCTACGACGAGAACAACTACGCCGACACCCAGGCCATGGTCGGCGCCTTCAAGGCCCCCACCAAGGTGTCCACCATCACCCTGGACACCGGCGGCCACAACTTCCACACCTGGACCCGGGAGATCCCCCCGGCCCTGGAGTGGCTCGGCCAGCACCTCACCATGCCGAAGGCCGCCTGACCGATCCCCCGGCGGCCCGCCCGATCACCCGATCACCCGATCGGCCCCGCAGATCACACCCGTCTCACAGCGTCGTCTCACGCTCCTCTCAGCCGCACCACGCACGGTATGGCGCATGACCACGACCAGCTACTCCACTCCGGCCGGCGAACCGTGGCCCGAGGCCGCGGACTTCCCGCCGCCGGAGGTGCCGCAGCCGGACCCAGCCCGGCCGGACCCGGCGCCGCTCTTCCCCGAGCAGCCCCTGCCGCCCGTAGGCCCCAAGGGCCCCGCCTCCTGGTCCGGCCGGCTGCGCACCCTCCCCGCCCGCGCCTGGCGCGGCCGCGCGGACGACCCGCGCTGGGTGCGCCCGGCCCTGCTGGCACTGCTGGCCGCGACCGTCGTCCTCTATCTCTGGGGCCTGAGCGCCTCCGGCTGGGCCAACGCCTTCTACTCGGCCGCCGTCCAGGCCGGCAGCCAGAGCTGGAAGGCCTTCTTCTTCGGCTCCTCCGACGCCGGGAACTTCATCACCGTCGACAAGCCCCCGATGTCGCTGTGGCCGATGGCCCTCTCGGTGCGGGTCTTCGGCCTGTCCTCCTGGTCCGTGCTCGCCCCGCAGGCCCTGATGGGCGCCGCCACCGTCGGCGTCGTGTACGCGACGGTGCGCCGGCGCTTCTCCCCGCTCGGCGGCCTGCTCGCCGGGGCCGCCCTGGCGCTCACCCCGGTCGCGGCGCTGATGTTCCGCTTCAACAACCCCGACGCGCTGCTGGCCCTGCTGCTCACCCTGGCCGCGTACGGGCTGGTGCGGGCCATCGAGGCGGCGGGCACCCGGTGGCTGGTGTTCACCGGGGCGATGTTCGGCCTGGCCTTCCTCACCAAGACCCTGCAGGCCTTCCTCGTGCTGCCCGCCTTCGCGCTGGTCTACCTGGTCGTCGCGCCCACCGGCCTGTGGCGGCGGGTGCGGCAGCTGCTGCTCGCGGGCGCGGCCATGGTGGTCGCGGGCGGCTGGTGGGTCGCGGTGGTCGAACTGCTGCCGGCCTCGGCCCGCCCGTACGTCGGCGGCTCGCAGGACGACAGCTTCCTCTCCCTCACCTTCGGCTACAACGGCCTCGGCCGGATCAACGGCGACGAGACCGGCAGCGTCGGCGGCGGCGGGCGGCTCCCGGCCGGGCTCGACCTGCCGGCCGGGGCGATGCGCGGCGGCCGCGGCTGGGGCCAGACCGGCCTCACCCGGCTGTTCGGGAGCGACATCGGCGGGCAGATCGCCTGGCTGCTGCCGGCCGCGCTGATCCTGCTGGTCGCCGCCCTGTGGGCGACCCGCCGCTACGCCCGCACCGACACCGCCCGCGCGGCGTTCCTGGTCTGGGGCGGCGCGATGCTGTCCACCGCGCTGGTGTTCAGCTTCATGTCCGGGATCTTCCACCAGTACTACACGGTGGCGCTCGCCCCGGCCGTCGCGGCGCTGGTCGGCATGGGCGTGGACGGCCTGTGGCGGGCCCGGCACCGGCTTCCGTGGGCGCTGGTGCTGGCCGGCACCCTCGCGGTGACGGCGGTGTGGGCGTTCGTCCTGCTCGGGCGGAGCGCGGAGTTCGTGCCCTGGCTGCGCTGGGCGGTGCTGGTCGGCGGGCTGGTGGCGGCGGCCGCGCTGGTCGCTGGCCAGCTGGCCGGGCGGGCCGACGGGCGGCTCGGGGCCCGGATCGCCTCGGTCGCCGGCCTGGTCGGCCTGGCGGCGGCGCTCGGCGGGCCGGCCGCGTACGCGGTGGACACCGTCGGCACGGCGCACAGCGGCTCCATCGTGACGGCCGGGCCGGCCGTCCAGGGCGCCTCCGGTCCGGGCGGCGGCGGCCGGCACGGCGGGCAGGGCTTCGCGGGCAACGGGCGGGCGTTCCAGCCCGGCCAGAACGGCGGCGGGCAGAACGGCGGCGCACCCGGCTTCCCCGGCGGCGGCGGGCAGCACGGCGGCTGGCCGGGCGGCCAGGGCGGCGGCAACGGGTTCAACGGCGGCAGCGGCGGCGGCCAGGGCGGCTTCAACGGCGGCAACGGCGGCTGGTCGGGCGGCGGTTCGGGCAAGGGCCCGGGCGGCGGCAACGGTCACCGCGAGCGCGGCACGGGCGCCGACCCCGGCACCGCCAACCCGGGCACCGGCAACCCCGGCAGTCCCGGCAGCGGCGAGGACCCCGGCACCTTCGGCCCCGGCGGCATGGGCGCCACGGGCGGCATGGGCGGCATGGGCGGCCTGCTCGGCGGCACCAAGGTGAGCGAGGAGGCCTCCGCCCTGCTCAAGGAGAGCGCCGGCCAGTACACCTGGGCGGCCGCCACCAGCGGCTCGCAGAACGCCGCCAGCTACCAACTCGCCACCGAAGAGCCGGTGATGGCCCTCGGCGGCTTCAACGGCACCGACCCCTCGCTCAGCCTGGCCGGCTTCCAGAAGTACGTCCAGGAGGGCAAGGTGCACTGGTTCATCGCCGGCGGCTCCCACCGCGGCTTCGGCGGGGCCGAGAGCGGACAGGGCGGCTCCGGGGAGAAGGAGTCGGAGACCTCCCAGATCGAGAGCTGGGTGACGAGCCACTTCACCGCGAAGACGGTCGGCTCCACCACCTTCTACGACCTGACGGCCCCGACCTCCTGACCGTCCGACCTCCTGACCGTCCCACCCCAGGGGGCGCACCGCAGCCGGCGGTGCGCCCCTTCGCGTTGCCCCCTGGCCGGCCCCGGCAGCCCCCGTCAGGCGGACGGGCAGTGCGTCCCGGCGGCGGGCAGCGTGCCGTCCACCAGGAACGCGGCCACCGCGTCCCGCACGCACCCGCTCTTGTCGTAGCCGGTGTGCCCGTCGCCGTCCCGGGTGAGCAGGACGGCGTCGGCGAGGTTGGAGGCCATCCGCTGCGCCCACGGGTACGGCGTGACCGGGTCGGCGGTGGAGCCGATCACCAGGATCGGGGCGCTGCCCTCGGCCCGGATCCGGGCGGGCCGTTCGGCGGTGCGGTACGGCCAGGAGCGGCAGTCCGGGGCGAACAGCGCAGCCGAGGTGTCGTGCCGGCTCATCAGCGGGGCGCGGGTGGCGAGTTCGGCGCGGTCGGTGCGCAGGTCCCCGGCGCCGGGGGCCATCAGGGCGTCCGCGCAGCTGATGGCGGCGAAGGCGTCCGCCGCGGTGGAGTAGCCGCCGTCCTCGCCGCGGCCGTTGGCGCCGTCGGCGAGGGCGAGCAGTTCGGCGGCGTCGCCGCGGGTGATCGCCGGGTCGAGGGCCTGGCGCAGCCGCTCCCAGGAGCGGTGGCCGTCGTAGAGGGTGTCGAGGGTGCCGTTCCAGGCCAGGGTGGCGGTGAGGCGGCGGCCGTCGGCGGCGGGCAGCGGGTGTGCGCGCAGGCCGTCCAGGAAGTCGGCGAGCCGCTGCGGGGCGGCGGCGCGGTCGCGGCCGAGGGGGCAGTCGTCGCGGCCCGCGCAGTCGGCGGCGAAGTCCCGCAGCGCGGTCTCGGTGGCGGCGGCGGCCTCGACGTTCAGCCGGACCGGGTCGAGGCTGCGTTCGAAGGCGCCGTCCAGGGCGAGGCGGCCGGTGCGGGCGGGGAACTCCTCGGCGTAGAGGGCGCCCAGGTAGGTGCCGTAGGAGCTGCCGAGGAAGTCGAGCCGCCGTTCGCCCAGGGCGCCGCGCAGCACGTCGAGGTCGCGGGCGGTGTCGCGGGTGGAGAGGTGGGGCAGCAGCGTGGCGTACCGGGCCTGGCAGGCGTCGGCGAGCACCCGGCCGCGGTCGTAGCCGGGGTCGTCGGTGCTGGTCCACTCGTCCCGGGTGCGGTCGTCGAGGCAGTGCACGGGGGTGGTGCGGCCGGCGCCGCGCGGGTCGAAGCCGACCAGGTCGAAGTGGTCGGAGAGGGTGCCGCGGTAGTCCTCCCAGCCCCAGACCACCCGGTCCACGCCGGAGTTGCCCGGCCCGCCGGGGTTGAGCACCAGGGCGCCGATCCGCCGGTCGGCCTCGGTGGCGCGGATCCGGGAGACGGCGACGTCGATCGTCTCGCCGCCCGGATCGGCGTAGTCCAGCGGGACCTTGAGT
Organism: Kitasatospora sp. NPDC058478; assembly: GCF_042720345.1. Classification (NCBI taxonomy): domain Bacteria; kingdom Bacillati; phylum Actinomycetota; class Actinomycetes; order Kitasatosporales; family Streptomycetaceae; genus Kitasatospora; species Kitasatospora sp. NPDC058478. The sequence goes on from NZ_JBHXML010000010.1 coordinate 13,396, forward strand.
CCGGTGCACTGCGCGACCGGCTCCCCGGCCGGGCGCTCAGGCCGGTCCGGGCAGTCCTTCCAGTCCAGCGGCTGGAGGTACAGGGCCGCGAGCGCGGGGGCGGCCGTGCCGGGCACCAGGTCCTGGGGCCGGGCCGCGGCCGCGGTGCCGGGCCGGCGGACGCCCGGGTCCGAGGGCCCGGTGCAGCCCGCGGCGAGCACGAGGAGGGCGACGGTGAGCAGGGCGCGGAGCGGGCGACGGGGGTTCGACGAGTGCACCGCCCACGAATACCACCCGGCGCCCGCTCCCGTCACACCAGCACCTGCCGTAACGATTCCTCAGCCTCCGCACTGCTGCAGCATGGCCTGCTTGTCGGCCACGGTGACGGGGAGCTGGTACTTCAGGGAGACCTGGGCGAAGCGGACGGCGTACGAGCAGCGGACGGCGGTGTTGGCGGGGAGCCAGGAGGCCGGGCCGGAGTCGCCCTTGGAGGCGTTCTGCGAGCCGTCGGCGGGGATCAGGTTGAGCGGGTCGTTGGCGATCTGGACGCGCTTGGCCTTGTCCCACTTGGCGGCGCCCAGCTGCCAGTCGTAGGACAGCGGCATCACGTGGTCGATCTGGATCTTCGTGGCCTGCTGCTTGGTCCACTGGACGTTCTTGCCGGTGTACGGGTCGTAGATGGTCATCGCGGTGACGACGCAGTTCGAGCCGTCCTTGCGCTCGACGGCGGTGCCGTCGCGGGCGAGCAGGTCGTTGCGGGTGTCGCAGTTGTTGTGGCCGAGCGGGACGCCGTCGACGTTGTCCGTCCAGGCGGGGCCGAACTCGTTGCGGTCGTAGCCGTCCTTGGGGCCGGCGGCGGCGGTGGCGACCTTGGCTATCACGTCGCGGCCCGCCTTCTGCTCCTCCGGCGTGGTCAGCGGGGCCAGGCCGGGCTTGGTGCCGTCCGGGTTCTGCAGCGGGCTGGTGCCCAGGCCCCCGGCGGGCGCGGCGGAGTCGCCGCTCTTGTGGTCACGGCCGCCCAGCAGCCAGCCGGCCAGCGCGAGCGCGCATATCAGGAACACGGTGGCGGCGGACAGGGCGGTGCGGCGGGCGGGCACGGATAACTCCCGGGATCTGGGGCGGGTTGACGGCGAACCAGCAGATCAGCCACCCCGAGAGCAGGTCAAGGCGGCGCCACGCGAACCCCGCCGACCATGTCGAAGCTCACACCCCGGGCGTCAGCCGCCGATGGCGGACATCGGGCGGTCGGGCCGGACGAAGCCGGCGGAGTTGACGGCGTGTCCGGGCCCCTTCCCGGCCACCGAGGCCCGCCAGGCCGCCTCGATCCGGTCGTCGTCGGCACCGCCGCGCAGCAGCGCGCGCAGATCGGACTCCTCCGTCGCGAACAGGCAGTTGCGCAACTGGCCGTCGGCGGTGAGCCGCACCCGGTCGCAGCCCCCGCAGAACGGGCGGGTCACGGAGGCGATCACCCCGATGACGGCGTCCGTGCCCGCGACCCGCCACTCCTCCGCCGGGGCGCTGCCCCGCCGGCCCACGGGCAGCAGGTCGAAGCGCTCCCCGAGCCGCTCCAGGACCTCCGCGGCGGTGACCATCGCCGAACGGTCCCAGGCGCCCTGCGCGTCCAACGGCATCGACTCGATGAACCGCATCCGGTACCCGTGCTCCACCGCGAAGGCCGCCAGCTCCGGGATCTCGTCCTCGTTCACCCCGCGCACCGGCACCGCGTTCACCTTCACCGGCCCCAGCCCCGCCGCCCGCGCCGCCGCCAGGCCCGCGAACACGTCCGCGATCCGGTCCCGCCGCGTGATCCGCGCGAACCGCTCCGGGCGCAGCGTGTCCAGACTGACGTTCACCCGCTCCAGCCCCGCCGCCCGCAGCGCCACCGCCGTGCGGGCCAGCCCGATCCCGTTCGTCGTCAACGACACCTCCGGCCCCAGCGCGGCGATCCGCCCCACCAGGTCCGGCAGGCCCCGCCGCAACAGCGGCTCCCCGCCGGTCAGCCGCACCGAGGCGATCCCCAGCCGCCCGACCGCGATCCGCACCAGCCGCACCACCTCGTCGTCGCCCAGCGCCTGCGCCCTCGGCAGCCAGTCCAGGCCCTCGGCCGGCATGCAGTAGGTGCAGCGCAGGTTGCAGCGGTCGGTGAGCGAGACCCTCAGGTCGGTGTGGACCCGGCCGAAACGGTCCAGCAGCGGGCGCGGTGCGGTGTTCATCGACCCAGTACAGGGGCCGGCGGGCCGCAGGACCAGCGGCCGAACCGCCGGGGGGCGGCCACCACCTGCGGGTTCCCCTTGTGCATTCGTACAACTGTGGGTTCGTACGGCTGCGCGGCGGCGGCCCCGGCGGGCAGGCTGGGCCCATGCAGACCACCGAAGACCGAACCGGGCCCGTCGCCGCGCTGGTGCTCGCCGCCGGGGGCGGGCGACGCCTCGGCGGGCGGCCCAAGGCCCTGATCCGGTACGCGGGCCGCCCGCTGGTCGAGCACGCGGTGGCGGTGGTGCGGGCGGGCGGCTGCACGGACGTCACGGTGGTACTGGGCGCGGCCGGCGAACGCGTCCGCTCCACGGCGCACCTGCCGGGCTGCCGGCTGGTGGCCAACCCGGACTGGGCGGGCGGCATGGGCTCCTCGCTGCGCGTCGGGCTGGCCGCGCTGGCGCCGGAGGTGTCGGCGGTGCTGGTGATGCTGGTGGACACCCCGGGCGTCACCGCGGCCGCGGTGGCCCGGCTGCTGGCCGCGCACCGGGCCGGCGCGGACCTGGCCGCGGCGGCCTACGCAGGGCGGCGCGGGCACCCGGTGCTGATCGGCGCCCGGTACTTCGCGCAGGCGGCCGCGGGCGCCTGCGGCGACGCCGGGGCCCGCACCCTGCTGGCCGCGCACCCGGACGCGGTCACGCTGGTCGAGTGCGCCGACGTCGCCGTCCCGGACGACCTGGACACCCCCGCCGACCTGGCCCGCTGGTCCGCCGGCTGACCGCACCCCGCCGACCCGGGTGCCCGAAGCACCCGTGGCGGGCACCGGCCGGGCGCACACCCCTGATCCGACCCTGAGGATTGCCCCATTCCGCGCCAAGGACCCACCGTTTCGGGGAGCATGGAAACCGTTCCACCACCCGACTCGAACGGACGGAGCCCGCGATGGCCGGACTGCCCGACGACTTCACCGGACACGACCCCGCGAGGCCAGGGCACGGGGCGGGCGGTGGCGCCCGGGCGATCCGCTGCCCCGCCTGCCGCCGCGAGCACCTCTACGAGCCGCCGTCGCTGCCCTGTCCGTGCGGCGCCTCGCTGAAGGTGCCGCTGCTGCGCGGCGGGGTGCCGGTGCAGGTGCGGTTCCGCTCCTGGGAGGACTCCTGGCTGAGCATGCGCTGCCCGCACTGCGGCCGCTCCGACCAGTGGCCGCAGCCCGAGTTCACCTGCAACTGCGGCGCCACCGTCCGGCTGCCGGTGGACCGCACCACCCGGCTCGGCGGCGGCACGGCCGGCCCGCTCGCCACCCCCGGCCCGCAGGCCTCCCGCCCGTACCCGGCCCACCCGATGAGCACCCCGGTGCCCGCCCCGCCCGGCGGCTCCGGCGGCCAGCCCAAGCCGTTCCGCCACCGCGCGCCGTTCCGCCCGCACCCGGTGCGCACCTCGCAGGACGCGGTCTTCACCGCCGCCCGCTACCTGGAGTGGCTCGGCTTCGACGACCTGGAGCTGACCGAGGCCCAGGAGCGCGACGGGGTGACCCTGCTGGGCAGCCGGATGGTCGCCCAGGTGGACACCTGGACCGAGCCGGCCGACGTGAAGTCGGTCGAGTGCCTGTGGCTGCAGACCCTGCACGCCGAGGAGATGGCCGCCGCCATGTTCACCCTGGCCGGCTACTCCCACCAGGCCACCGTGCGCGGCGAACAACTGCTGGTCGCCCTGTTCAGCCTGGACCTGGCGGGGGTGCCGCAGCCCGCCAACGGCGCCGCCGAGGCCCTGATGGAAACCGGCTGGACGTCCTGACCGACCGGAGGCCACCGGGGCGCATCCGCCAGGGCGCGCCCTGCGGATCAGGCCGGACAGGGCCTAGATCATTTTCCCCGCGAATGCAAGAACCTCCGCTCGTGATCTGGTGCACAAGCTCACCCCCGTGTTGAATTGCCGCCACAGCGCGGGCCCTTGCGCTGCCGTCGCCGTGCCGCCGACAGTCGACGGCGGCGACGCCGGGCAGGGCCGCGCCCCGCTGGATGGCGCACACAAGGAGGTGGCGTTGTCAGAGCACGGATGGGGCCCGAACGGCCCGAACGGGCGGGGGCGGGCGGCAGCGGAGGAGCCGGGCGACACCGTGTGGCGACTGAGGTCCCGGGGGTGCTGGCAGGAGGCGGCCGAACTGCTGCGCCCGGCCGCCGAACAGGACCCGACAGCGGCCCTGGCACGGGCCGAACTCCTCATCGAGCAGTGCCTGTTCACCGCCGCACAGTGGACCCAGGCGGAACAGGCGCTGCGCCTCGCGGAGGCCGTGGTGGCCAGCACCGAGCAGCGCGCGGCCGCAGCCTGCGCCCGCGGCTTCCTGGCGTACGTGGCCAGCGTGCTCGGCCCCCGGGACCGACTGGACGAGGCGCAGGCCGCGCTCGGACGCACCTCGGCACTGCTGCCGCCGGACGCGCCGGGCCGCCCGCTGCTGGACTTCCGGCGCGGACTGGTCGCCGAGAACCTGCTGCGCGACCGCGGCGCCGCCTGGATCGCCTACCGCCGGGCGCACGACGGCGCGGGCGAACGCGGGGACGAACTGCTGCGCTCGTACACCTGGCGCCACCTGGCGGCGCTGGCCCTGGCCCGCGGGGACCGCGACCACGCCCGCGAGGGCTTCGACGCCTCACTGCGGCTGCGCGAGCAACTCGGCTTCACGGTGGGGGTGGCGCCGGCGCTCGCGGCGCTCGCCGAGGTGTCCGAACCTGCCGAGGCCACCCGGTTGCGCGCCGAGGCGGCCCGGCTCGTCCACGCCCTGGGCGGCGTGCCGGTCTGGCTCGCGCGCCAGTTGGGCACCACCCGCACGCCGGGGCTCCCCCCGGACGGGGCCCACACGCCGGGGCTCCCCCCGGACGGGGCCCACACGCCGGGGCCTCCCCCGGACGGGCGCATCACCCGCGAGACCTGGGGGACAATCAGCTAAGGTGAGCCTAACCTGGCCGGGGTGAGCAGTACCCCGGCCGGGTTCGCCTTGCCGTTCCCCGGGCACCGCCATGCCCCGGTCCGGCCGGGCCCGGGCGGGCCACCACCCCGACCGGGCACCGCCGGGCGGTCCATGGGCGGTCCCCGGTCGACCCGATGGGGCCCGCCCATGACCGCGAGCAGCACCCGGCCCGGCCCCACGCCGTGCGCCCCCCGCACCACCGAGGCGCACGCCCTCACCCCCGCGCCGGCCGCCACCGCCCCCGGCGCGACCTCGTACCACCGGCTCACCGCGCTCGCCCCCGTCCTGCGGGTGCGCTGCGCCCCGCCCCGCCGCGGCGACGGCTGGATCCCCGCCGCCGACCTGACCACCCGGCCCGAGGCGGTCCGCGAGCTGATCGCCCACGACGCCCGGCAGGGCCTGGCCCGCTACGGGCGGCCGCTGCGCCCGGACGTGGCGGCCGGCTTCGGCCTGCACCGCGTCGTGTGGCCGCTCTCGCTGCTGTTCACGCTGCCGTGGTTCCTGGAGCGCCGGGTCCCGCTGCTCGGCCCGGAGGACGTCTCGGTGCGCCGCGGCACCGACCGGGTGGAGCTGACGGTCCGCCCGGAGGCGTTCGTCTGCCTGCCGGACGACCCGGCGGCCGGCGTGCCGCAGGCCCGTACGGTGCCGGACGGGAACGCGTTGGCCGCCGAACTGCGGTGCGCGCTGGGCGGGTTCCTGGAACCGGTGCTGGCCGCCTTCCGGCCCGAGGTGCGGCGCGGGCCGCGGGTGCTGTGGGCGATGGCCACGGACGCGGCGGTGGAGGGGCTCTGGTACGCCGGCGGGCTGCTCGGGGAGCAGGAGCGGGCGCGCGCCGAGCTGTCCGCGCTGCTGGAGCCCCCGCAGGCGGGCGGCGCGGCGGCGGCACCGGCGTGCGCGCCCGGCGTGACCGGCGGCCCCACTCCGGCCCCGTCCCCCTTCACCCCGGGTGCCGGTTTCGCCGCACCGGCGCCCGGGTGCGGGGATGCTTCGGGCACCGACCGGGCCCGGGCCAGCTGCTGCCTCGTGTACACCGCCCAACCGGAGGACATCTGCGGCGGCTGCCCCCGCGTCATGCGGGGTTGACGAAAACACGTGCGAAGCCGGATCCGGAAAGCCCGGAATTCCGGGAACAGCCCGCTTCAAATGCATAAGAAAATGCGATTTTCGCGGGGTCAGAAATCCCTCTACTCAGCGCATTGGCACCGAATCGGCCATTCCCCCGCCGAGCATCCGCCATGATGGTCCCCGCCATCACGACGCAGGAACGCGACGCAGGAAAGCGAGGCTGGTTCCGGCGATGAAATTGTCCGACATACCGCTTGGCTGGGCCGTCACCGGAGGTGCGGGGCTGCTGGTCAGCGCGCTCCTGGTGGCCCTGGTCCGGAGCCGGGGATCCGCCGCCGCCGGAGGGCCGGATTCCTGGGAGCGTTCCGAGGAACGGCGCCGCCGCAAGGAATCCCTGTACGGCGGCGCCTCGTACACGCTGCTGTTCTGCTGCGCGGGTGTCGCCGCCGCGCTGTCCTTCCACGGGCTGGTCGGCTTCGGGGTGCAGAACCTCGGACTGTCCGGCGGCTGGGAGTACCTCGTGCCGTTCGGCCTCGACGGCGCCGCGATGTTCTGCTCGGTGCTCGCCGTGCGCGAGGCCAGCCACGGCGACGCCGCGCTCGGCTCCCGGCTGCTGGTCTGGCTGTTCGCCGGCGCCTCGGCCTGGTTCAACTGGGTGCACGCCCCGCGCGGCTTCGGCCACGCAGGCGCCCCGCAGTTCTTCTCCGGCATGTCCCTCTCGGCGGCCATCCTGTTCGACCGGGCGCTCAAGCAGACCCGCCGGGCCGCGCTGCGCGAGCAGGGGCTCGTCCCCCGCCCGCTGCCGCAGATCCGCATCGTGCGCTGGCTGCGCGCCCCCCGCGAGACCTACGCGGCCTGGTCGCTGATGCTCCTGGAAGGCGTCCGCAGCCTCGACGAGGCGGTGGACGAGGTCCGCGAGGACAAGCGGGAGAGGGCCGTGGAGCGGGAGCGCCGCAGGCTCGCCGGCCGCCGCGAGCGGGCGGAGATCCGGGCGATCAGCCGCAGCAACAGCGCCTGGCGCGGACGCGGCGGCGCCGCACGGCAGTTGGAGTCCGGCTCGGAACCCGCCATAGCCGGCGGGCCCGCGGCGGAGCGGCCCACCGGGCCGCGCGAGGTCGAGGCCGCCGAGGGCGCGGTGGTGCCCGCCGAGGGCACGGTGGCCCAGCCGGGCCTGCCCGCCCGCCCGGAGCGGCGCACCATCGACCTGACCGTCGACGAGGACACCGTGACGCTGCCGCGGCTGGACTCGCTGGAGCGCAAACTGAAGGACCTGGAGCAGCAGTTCGGGTAACCGGATCTAGGTTGCGGGCGTGCCGCTGAGCTCGAACCACATCCGCTTGCCGGAGCCGCGCGGCTCCACGCCCCAGGCGTCCGCCAGCGCCTCGACGAGCATCAGCCCGCGCCCGGAGGAGGCCTGCTCCCCCGGGGTCCGGCGGGTCGGCCACAGGTCCGACTCGTCCTCCACCTCGACCCGCAGCCGGGCCCGGCCGCCGTCCGAGGCCGGCTCCCGGTAGAGCCGGGCGGTGAACATGGCGTCCCGGTCGGTGTGCCGGATGGCGTTGGTGACCAGTTCGGAGGAGAGCAGTTCGGCGGTGTCGATGAACTCGGCGACGCCCCAGCGGCGCAGCGCGTCGCGCAGCTCCGCCCGGACCTCGGAGATCCGCGCCAGGTCGGCCTGGCCGATCCGGCGGCGCAGCTGCTGGGCGGCCAGGCCGCCGGCCGGACCGTCCCAGCGCAGGAGGAGCAGCGCTATGTCGTCCTCGCGCTCGCTGGAGTCGGCGGCCTGGGAGGCGATCCGGTCGGCCAGGTCCTCCAGCGGGTCGCGGGCCGCCTCCTCGGCGCGCGGCAGCGGGCGGGCGAGCGCCCGGGTGAGCCGGGCGATGCCCTCGTCCAGGTCCATGCCGCGCGCCTCGACCAGGCCGTCGGTACAGAGCAGCACCGTCTCGCCCGGGTCCAGGCTGAACCGGGTGACCCGGTACTCCTGGTCCGGGTCGATGCCCAGCGGCAGCCCGCCGGCCACCGGCACCACCGCGGCGGTGCCGTCCGCCCGGCGCACCACCGGGTCGAGGTGGCCGGCCCGGACGGCGTAGACCACGCCGTAGTCCACGTTGACCTCGGCGTAGGCGCAGGTCGCGAAGTGGTCGGTGTCCAGGTCGGCGAGGAAGCGGGAGGCGCGGGCCATCACCGCGGCCGGCGGGTGCCCCTCGGCCGCGTAGGCGCGCAGCGCGATCCGCAGCTGGCCCATGATCCCGGCGGCGTGCACGTCGTGGCCCTGGACGTCCCCGATCACCAGGCCGACGTGCCCGCCCGGCAGCGGCACCACGTCGTACCAGTCGCCGCCGATCTGCAGGCCGGAGCCGGCCGCCAGGTAGCGCACGGCGGTCGTCACCCCCGGCACCGACGGCACGGTGCGCGGCAGCATCACCCGCTGGAGGCCGGCCGCCAGCTCGTGCTCGGCGTCGTGCAGCCGGGCCCGGGCCAGGGACTGGGCGACCAGCCCGCCCAGGGTCGACAGCAGGGTGCGCTCGTCGGCGTCCAGCTCGCGCTCGTCGTCGAAGCTGACCACGCAGACGCCGATCGCCCGCCCGCTGGCCACCAGCGGCAGGAACGCCCAGGAGCCGCGCCCGGTACGGCTGGTCGGCTCCCAGACGTCGGGGTAGGACGCGCGGAACTCCTCGCGGGTCGGGATGAACACCGGCGCCCGGTGGCGCACCGCCTCGGCGGCCGGGTGCCCGGCCGGCAGCACCGTGCGGTCCCAGACCGCCAGCGCCTCGGTCCGGTAGCCGGAGGCGCCGAGCACCTGCGCCCGGCCGGCCTCGAAGGAGGCCAGCACCAGGCCGTCCGGCGGCAGGCCGGGCAGCGGCAGCCCGGTGAACACCCGGGCCACGTCGCGGACGGTGACGGCTTCGGAGAGGGCGCGGGCCGCCTCCTTGATGAACCGGGAGCGCTCCTCGCGCAGCAGGGCCATCCGGTCGGCGCGGTCGCGCTTGTGCAGTTCGACGGTGGCGTCCCAGACGAAGCCCACCATCCGCGAGGCCCGGCCGAAGGCGTCCGCGAGCACCCGGCCGCGGAAGCGCACCGCGCGCATGGTGCCGTTGGGCCCGACGGTGCGGTAGTAGGCGCCGCACTGGCCCAGTTCGGCCACCGCGCGCTCGACCCGGCGGCGCACCACCGGCGCGTCCTCGGGGTGCAGCAGGGCCAGGAAGGAACCGGCGGTGCGGTCGAAGCGGCCCTGGTCCATGCTGTCCAGGCCGATGATCGCGCAGGCCCGGTGGTCGCCCTCCAGGACGTCGCGGCGGATGTCCCAGTCGAAGGAGCCGATGCCGTTGGCGGCCATCGCGGGCTCCAGCCAGTCCGGCATGGTGTCCGCGGAGGCGGGCGGCAGGCTGCCGGGGAGCACCGTCGCCAGCCGTCCGGCGGCGAGCGCGGGCGCCGGGCGCGGCACGGGCCGGCGCACCGCCTGCGCGGGCGGCTTCGCCCGGCCCGGCCCGGTCGCGGCGGGGCCGGCGGGGGGCTGGTCGACCGTCACGGGAGCGGGACCGACGGGGTTCGGACCGACGGGGTTCGGACCGGTGGTGCGGGCGGAGGCTGCCTGCTGCGGTTCGGCGGTGGGCGCACCGGGTGGAAGCGCCGGCCCCGGCGACTCGGGCTCAGTGGGCATGCTGCTCCTGCCGCTGCCGTGGCGGACCGCGCCGACCGTCCGGCCGGGCCGCGTGGCGGTGTGATGGGTGGTGCTGGATCGGACGGTGTCGACGGGCGGGGTCGGTCGAGGTTCGGTCTCCCCGCTGCTTCCCGCACGTGGACACACATTCCCACCATCCTGTCCAATGTTGGGCCGAGCGGCAATGGCAACGGGCCGGAAATCTTCCGTTCCGCCTTCTGTTCTGGGCATGCTTCGAAGGCGAATGAATCGACGGCGAACGGTGCGGCGGGCCGCGCGCCCCCGCCCGCCCCGAGCGCCCCGTGCCCGCGCCCCGAGCCCGTGCCCCGAGCCCCGGGAGCGACCGGGCTCAGGGCAGGGCGAGCTCGAACCAGGTGACCTTGCCGTCGCCCCGCAGCTGCACGCCCCACGCGTCCGCGAGCGACTCCACCAGCAGCAGGCCGCGCCCCGAGGTCGCGTACTCGGCGTCCGGATCGCGGCGCCGGCCGGGCAGCCGGGTCGTGCCGTCCTGCACCTCGATCCGCAGCCGGTGGTCCGACCCGAGCACCGCGTCGAACACCGCGCCCTTGCCGGTGTGCAGCAGCGCGTTGGTCACCAGCTCGGAGGAGAGCAGTTCGGCGGTGTCCGACAGCTCCGGCACCCCCCAGTGGCTGAGCGCCGTCCGCAGCCGCCGGCGGACCGAGCCGACCGCGACCAGGTCGGCCGGGTCGAGCGTCAGGTGCAGCCGGCGGTGCAGGGCGCAGCCGGGGGCCGAGGTGCCCGGCAGGGTCGTCCCGGTGCCGCCGGCTGCGCCCGGGGCGGGCCCGGACCGGTAGGCGTCACCCGAACTCGTCCGCTGCCGCGGGAATCGCGACTGACCGTCCATCAACACATGCCCCCGCCCTCGAATCCGGGCCCCCGCCTCCGGATCCCCCGCCGGCCGGGTGGCCCCCACGTTCTGACCACTCATCCTCATGCCCAGTTGACGGCGTTTGCAACAGTGTGCGTCCGATCACGTGGGGTGAAAGGGGCACGGGGAGGTTCACGTGATCCAACTGCCCGCGCCGGACAGGTTTGCGAAGCGCAGAGCCTGTTTTCGAGCCCGCCCCCGCCCGATCCCGCGCACACCCGGCGCCCGGGCGCCGGCCCGCGCCGCCCTCCCGCTCCCCGTCGCACCCCCGCCGCGCGCCGGGCCCCGGCCGGCCCCGCACCGCTCCGCGCGCCCGGCGCACCCCGGCGGCGCGCCTTCCCCGCGCACCTTCCCCGTGAGCCTTCACCCCCGCCGCGGGCCCGGCGAGCCGAACCCCTGCGGACCGGCAACGCTGGACACGGCGGCCCGGTCCGGGTTCAATGGCCCGAGATGTTTGAACGACGTTCTAACATCGCCCCCGAAAGCCGACCCCCTCCCCCGGCGACCGCGAGCGAGGAACCGTGCGACTGACCCCCACCGAGCGGGACCGGCTGCTGATCTTCACAGCAGCCGAACTGGCCCGCGCCCGCCGCGCCCGGGGCGTACGCCTCAACATCCCCGAAGCCACCGCCCTGATCGCGGACACCGTCTGCGAGGCCGCCCGCGACGGCCGCCGCCTGGCCGAGGCCATCGAGGCCGGCCGCAGCGTGCTCACCGCCGACGACGTGCTGCCCGGCGTACCGGACGTCGTCACCGTCATCCAGGTCGAGGCCGTCTTCGACGACGGCACCCGCCTGGCCGTCGTCAACGACCCGTTCCGGGGCGCCGGCTCGCTCGGCGACGAAGCCCCCGGCGGCGCACTGATCGGCGACGGCGCCGGCTACGACCCGGTCGAGGAGACGGTGCTGCTGCCCGTCCACAACACCTCCCAGGTGCCGATCTCGGTCACCTCGCACTTCCACTTCTTCGAGGCCAACCCGCGCCTCGCCTTCGACCGCGCCGCCGCCTACGGCACCCACCTGGCCGTCCCGGCCGGCTCCTCGGTGCGCTTCGACCCGGGCGCCACCGTCGAGGTCGGCCTGGCGCCGATCGGCGGCCAGCGCGTCGCGATCGGCTTCGCCGGCCTGGTCGACGGCCCGCTGGACGCGCCCGGCGCGAAGGAGGCCGCCCTGGCCAAGGCCCGCGCGACCGGCTACCTGACCACCTTCGACGACACGGAGGTGCCGTCATGACGTCCATCACCCCCCACGACTACATCTCGGTGCACGGCCCCCGGGCCGGCGACCGGATCCGGCTCGGCGACTCCGGCCTGATCGTCCGCGTCGAATCCGACTCACAGGCCCCCGGCGAGGAGTTCCTCGCCGGCTTCGGCAAGACCGCCCGCGACGGACTGCACCTCAAGGCCGCCGCCGTCCGCGACACCTGCGACGTGGTGATCAGCAACGTCCTGGTGATCGACGCCATCCAGGGCATCCGCAAGACCTCGATCGGCCTGATCGACGGCCGGATCGCCTCGATCGGCCGGGCCGGCAACCCCGACACCCTCGACGGCGTGGACGTCGTCGTCGGCACCGGCACCACCATCGTCTCCGGCGAGGGCATGATCGCCACCGCCGGCTCCATCGACACCCACGTCCACCTGCTCTCGCCGCGGATCATGGAGGCCTCGCTGGCCTCCGGCGTCACCACGATCATCGGCCAGGAGTTCGGCCCGGTCTGGGGCGTCGGCGTCAACTCCCCCTGGGCGCTGCGCCACGCCTTCAACGCCTTCGACGCCTGGCCCGTCAACATCGGCTTCCTGGGGCGCGGTTCGTCCTCCGACGCGGCCCCGCTCGTCGAGGCCCTGGCCGAGGGCGGCGCCTCCGGCTTCAAGGTCCACGAGGACATGGGCGCCCACACCCGCGCCCTGGACACCGCGCTGCGCGTCGCCGAGGAGTACGACGTCCAGGTCGCCCTGCACACCGACGGCCTGAACGAGTGCCTGTCGGTGGAGGACACCCTGAAGGTGCTGGAGGGGCGGACGATCCACGCCTTCCACATCGAGGGCTGCGGCGGCGGACACGTCCCCAACGTGCTGAAGATGGCGGGCGTGCCCAACGTCATCGGCTCCTCCACCAACCCCACCCTGCCGTTCGGCCGCGACGCGCTCGGCGAGCACTTCGGCATGATCGTCTCCGCCCACGACCTCAAGACCGACCTGCCCGGCGACGCCGCCATGGCCCGCGACCGCATCCGCGCCGGCACCATGGGCGCCGAGGACGTCCTGCACGACCTCGGCGTCATCGGCATCACCTCCTCCGACGCCCAGGGCATGGGCCGCGCCGGCGAGACCGTCCGCCGCACCTTCGCCATGGCCGGCAAGATGAAGGCCGAACTCGGCCCCCTCGACGGTGGCTACGGCACCACCGAGAGCGGCGACGACAACGAGCGCGTCCTGCGCTACATCGCCAAGCTCACCATCAACCCCGCCATCGCCCACGGCCTCTCCCACGAGGTCGGCTCCATCGAGGTCGGCAAACTCGCCGACATCGTGCTGTGGCGCCCCGACCACTTCGGCGCCAAACCCCAACTGGTCCTGAAGGCCGGCTTCCCCGCCTACGGCGTGGTCGGCGACCCCAACGCCTCCACCGACACCTGCGAACCCCTCGTCCTCGGACCGCAGTTCGGCGCCCACGGCGCCACCGCCGCCGACATCTCCGTCGCCTTCGTCGCCCAGGCCGCCGCCGACGGCGCCTACCTCGACCGCCCCGCCGACGGCCTGCCCACCCGCCGCCGCCGCGTCGGCGTCCGCAACACCCGCGGCATCGGCCCCCGCGACATGGTCCGCAACGCCCGGGTCGGCCGCGTCGACGTCACCCAGACCGGCCTGGTCTCGCTGGACGGCGAACCGCTGCGCTCCGAACCCGCGGACAGCGTCTCGCTCAGCCGCCTCTACTTCCTCTGACACCTCCGCCGACGCTTCCGTCGACACCTCCGCCGAACGCCTCCCCCTAGGACTCCCGGATGACCACCCCCACGCCCGCCTCCCTCGGCTACCGGATGCCCGCCGAGTGGCACCCGCACGACCGCACCTGGATGGCCTTCCCCACCGCCAACCCCACCTTCGACACCCCCGAGAACCTGCACGCGGGCCGCGAGGCCTGGGCCGCCGTCGCCAACACCATCGTCCGGTACGAACCGGTCACCCTGGTCGTCAACACCGGCGAGACCGCGGACGCCCGCAGGTACGTCTCCGAGCAGGTCGAGACCGTCGAGCGCCCGCTCGACGACGCCTGGATGCGCGACATCGGCCCGTCCTTCCTGATCGACGGCAAGGGCTCGCTGGCCGCCACCGACTGGATCTTCAACGGCTGGGGCGCCCAGTCCTGGGCCCGCTGGGACGACGACCAGCACATCGCCGAGCACATCAGCGAACTGACGGGCGTCCAGCGCTTCGCCTCCCGGCTGATCAACGAGGGCGGCGGCATCCACGTCGACGGCGAGGGCACCGTCCTGGTCACCGAGACCGTCCAACTCGGCGAGGGCCGCAACGCGGACTGGACCAAGGAGGAGGTCGAGGCCGAACTGCACGCCTTCCTCGGCACCACCAAGGCGATCTGGCTGCCGCGCGGACTCACCCGCGACTACGACGAGTTCGGCACCCGCGGGCACATCGACATCGTCGCCTCCTTCGTGCGCCCCGGCGTCGTCGTCGCCCACGTCCAGCCGGACCCCGCCCACCCGGACCACGCCGTCTGCCAGGAGCTCGTCGCCATCCTGCGCGCCGCCACCGACGCCCGGGGCCGGGCGCTGGAGGTCATCGAACTGGCCGCCCCCACCGTCCTGCTGGACGAGGACGGCGAACCGGTCGACTACTCCTACATCAACCACTACGTGGCCAACGGCGCCGTGATCCTGTGCGCCTTCGACGACCCGCGCGACCAGGAGGCCGCCGCCGTCCTCGGCCGCGCCTACCCGGGCCGCACCGTCGAGCTCGTCGACGCCCGCGAGATCTTCGCCAACGGCGGCGGCATCCACTGCATCACCCAGCAGCAGCCGAAGTCCTGACGTTCCGGCAGGTCAGTGCCATTGACCTGCGGGAATGACAAATGGGACATGGCAATAGCTAGCAGCATCTAGCGGAAGCTGGAAAGTGTTCTCCAAGATCATCTCCCACTCCCTCCCAGTGGATCATGATTTGATGCCGAGGCCGGGTCGTAGTGCGACTTGGGGGCGCCCGTTGCGACCCGGCCTCGGCGGACTGTGGCGGCAGATCTCGTCTCCCCCGCCACCTCCACCCCCCGAGTGAGTGGAAGCTGCGATGGGCGCCAGGCGAGCCGCCTGGCGCCCATCAGCGTTCGGTGATTAACCCCAGGTGGAGTCGGCCAGCGTGACCTCCGGCGACGGAGTCGGGGTCACGTTCGGCGGGTTAACGCCCCAGGTGGAGTCGGCCTGCGTGGACTGCACCGACCGGCCCCAGGTGGAGTCGGCCTGCGTGGACGCGACGGCGCCGACACTCAGCGCGGCGGCGAGCGCCAGGCCCGCGGTGGCAGCAACGGCCCCAATGACTCGCTTCATGGAATACCTCCTGCCGACGACAGTGCGATGCCGTCGAGGTGATGAGTGGTGTGCGACCAAGGGTTGCTGCTGTACAGGGTTCAATCAAGGGTTCTACGCTGCTACTTATTACATCTGCGACAAGTAGCAGGAGTTGACATGGGCAGCAGCGCCGTAGCGGGTTACGCGCTCGACAGCGACATCAGCACCGCCGCCCGCGAGCTGTACGTCCTACTCGCCATATCCGATGGGTTCGCCCCTGACCCGCGCAGCCCAGAGCTGAGTGAGCTGCTGGCCTTCGGCCTCATCACGCCACACCCGGACCGGCCGGACGGTCGATTCCTCGTCCTCAACCCGGCTCACGCGACGGGCCGCCGTCAGGCCGAGCTGTACAGGGCCGCCCGCGACGCCATCACCGCAGCCGAGGCGCTCCCGGACTCACTGCGCGACCTCTCCATCTCCTACCGCAGCACCGAGCGTCCACGGGTCGGGGCCGTCGAGTACCTGGAGGGCACACAGGCGATCAACGCACGAGTGTCCGAGATCATCGCGGATGCCACCCAGGAACTGCTGACGTCCCAGCCGCACGGCCCTCGGCCGAGGGCGCGGCTCGACATCTCCCGTCACCGGGACCTGGACGCCATCCGCCGCGGTGTTTCCATGCGCACGCTCTACCGGGCCACGGTACGGACCGACGAGACTACGGCGTACTGGGCCGCGCAGATGACCTCGGCCGGCGGCCACGTGCGCACCCTCGACGGCGCGTTCGCCCGCGCAATCATCGTCGACCGGCGCTCGTCGATCATCGATGCTCCAGGGGCGACGCCGGACCAGTTGCGGGCGGTGATCGTGGAGGACGTGGCCGTGGCTGGCTATGTCGCTGCCCAGTTCGATCGCGATTGGGCAGCGGCGATGCCATGGGCTGGCAACAAGCTGCAGGACGAAACGCGGGCGCTGACTGACCTGCAGATCTCGATCTGCCAGCTCCTGGCGACGGGCCAGGACCAACGGCAGATCGCCCGGGAGCTAGACGTCAGCCACCGCACGGTGACGCACCAGATCGCGCAGATCAAGGAGATCTCGGGGACGGGGTCCATTTTCCAGCTCGCGGTGTGGTGGGAACGGCGCGCCGTCGGCAGCTCCCACGGAGGCTAGTCCCGGCGGGGCGAGTGCCGGTCGACCCGCCGCGAGACGGCGTGGATCGCGGTGGTCGCCTGTTGCACCTCGGCGGCCTGCTCAGACGTGCCGGTCGGGTGCCGGCCATGGGCGGCAAGGATCTGGGCCGCGGCGATGATATCGCGCGCGGCCTCAGTGAGGTCGAACGGGCGGTCCAGGCTCCAGCCCGGCTTGCGGTTGCTCATGTGGGGTGCTCCCGTTCAGTCCCCCCGGACTGCGGTGGGTCAAGCCTATCGAACATGCACTCGATCAAATGGTGACTTAGGTATGCAGACTTTCGATCATGGTCGCGCCAGCGTCAAGGGGTGCCAACCCCTCGCCAACGTCAGCTCAGCGCCCGCCAACTGCAGGAACGGCGCGAGGTCGGCGACCGGATCAGATACCTACGTCGGCAGCAGCGCATAAGTCAGGAACGTCTGGCAGAGCTGATTGGACGCGACCGGCAGACCGTCGGTAACTACGAATCCGGCCGGACGCCGCCCAGCCTCGACGACTTGATCGCCATTGCCCAGTGCCTGGACGTATCGACCTGGCGCCTGTTCCACGGGTAGAGCCTGGCCGACCGCACCGCCGTACGGCCGGCCAGGGAGTCACTTCTCAGGGTTCGGCGGCAGGCCCTCCATCCCTTTGAGTTTCTCTGCGGCCTCGCCCGCTCGCTTGGACGCGCTCTCGTACGACGCCGTATCGGTCGCGGCCCGCCCATCTCGGACGGCGTCCACCAGGTGGCCCATCTGCTCGAAGAACTCGTCGTCAGAGGCGCTCATGCACTGCTCCTTGGGTGTTTCCCGGACTGCACCTGAGGCTCATCCAGCGGCGGACAGTGCTCGACCTCAGCGGTGTACGAGGTGAGATCGCGAACGAACCTGCCGAGAACCCAACGCCCGCAGACAAGACACAGTCCCCTCTCCGTCCGCCCCTCGGCCCCGAGCGGCGTCCCAACGGCGCTCACTCGGCGGCCCGTCGGGCCGCCGGCCCCGACTGGTAGGTCGCGTTCTGCACCTTTCGCCGGATCCACTCACAAGCGGCCGACTCGGTGGGCAGCCAGTCGGTGGCCGGGTAGCCGGTCACCAGATCCAGGGCGATCCACTGATCAGGGCGCCCCGCCGGGCGCTCCACCCGCTCCGGGCGGTAGCGCGCCGCGACGCGCTGCCGACGGGTCAGCCCGTCGCCGTACGTCACCCGCACGATCGCCGTGTCGCCGCCTTCGAGGGCGAGGGTCCAGTCGGTGGACTCGTCGCCATTCATCCACTTCTCCAGGCCGCGCGTATCGTCGCCACCCACCAACCGCTCCATCGCTCGGAGCTGGTACTCGCCGATCGGTAGTTCACGCAGCGTCTGCCACAGGATGTCCAGCGCCTGCAGCGCCGGCGCGGTCACCGGCTTCAGGTGACCGTCTACCGAGACGGTGAGCTCATCGGTCAACATGCCGTCTCCTTGCACTTCGGGTGAGCCGCGACCGGCCAGCTGAGCGGCGCCGTGGTCGGGCCAGTCGACGTGTAGATGTGGCCAGCCGCTACCAGAGGCGGCTCAGGCGAGCCACAGCAGATGCACGCTTCTCCGTGGAGCCGAGCTGGGCTTATCGATCCCGGCTCGACAACCTGTGGCGTCGGTGTCCCTGTCACGTCTCTAAGCGTCCCTGTCGGGCACCCCTGGAAGTGCCACAACCTGTGGCACCTCTTGCACCCCTACACGGCCCTGGCCCACCGAGCGAAAGCGAGCAGCTGCTCGTCCCGGCCTCGCGACAGCCGAACCATCGTGGCCAACTCCGCCCGCACCTGGCCGTGTTCACGAACGTGTTGCGGGGCGATTTGCCTTGCGACCAGCAGTGATTCCTTCGCGTGCTGCGGTTGCCCGAGGAGCATCTGGGCCCGGCCGAGGTCGATGTAGTAGTGCGACCGGCGCTCAGCTGGCAGTTCGCGCGGGGGCGCCCAGCGGGCCGCCGCTGACACCGCGTCCCGAAGATCCTGCTGTTGGCCCAGTTCCACGGCCACCGACAGCCGGTGGACCTCCAGACTGTCAGGCCCGACCGCCGTACCGTCGTAGAGCCGCTCCCGCACCCGGCTGGCCAGAGCCCCGGCGTCCCGCAGGTGCTCACGCGCCTCGTCCGCGCGCCGCATACGGCCGGCAGCAACCGCCGCGCGCATGTGCAGCGCGGCAGCAGCCGCAGCGAGCGGCTCCGTCGTCGGGGCTGGCATCCGGTCGACGGCGGTTCGAAGAGACCGCAAGCCAGGGCCGAGCTGGCCAACAGAAAAGAACGTCTCCATACGTACGTACGCCGCGGCAGCTTCGAGGGCGGGATCAGCGGCGATCGATGCCGCCCACCTCATCAGTTCGATCAGCCGGCCCGAGAGGTCCCGGTAGCCGTACTTGTAGGCCACCGCGTCCGCTGACCTGATCGCCAGCGCAAGGAGGCGGGCGGCCCGTTCGCGGTCAGCTCCCCGAGCCTGGTCTACTGCGCGGAACAACTCGCTGAGCAACTGCGGCATCTGCTCAGCGAGGTGTGCGTACCGCGACTGCACGCGGTCCTCGACTGCCCGCTCGACGTCGGCCGCGAGTAGCGGTAGCGACCGGACCGGGCCGTCCTCCGGCAGGTCGTACGCGGCGATCGCGCGCTGGAGGGTGGGGATGGCCTCGTGCACCCGGCTGTCGGTACGACCGGGGCCGTCCAGCAGATCCTCCGGAGTGCGGTCGAGAGCACGGGCCAGCGCCTCCAGAATGCCGTCACCTGGGGACCGTTCCCCGCCTTCGACCTTGCGGATCGTGCTGTACGAGACGCCGGACAGCTCCTCCAGCCGGCGACGCGTCAACCCGCTCGCCAGCCGGGCAGTTTCGATTCGCTGACCGAGTGCGGTAGCGGTGGCTCCGGGCATAGTGTGGCTCCGTTCCGTGGTCGCACTCGGAACGGTACCGAAGCCCGTGCGGGTGTCGGGCGGATTCGCCCCGGCGGCCACGCCGTCGGGGCGGTCCTGCTACTGCTCGACCAGCAGCTCGGCCAGGTCGGTCAGCGAGTTCACGGTCCAGTCCGCAGTGGGCGCGGTCGACGTGAGCCCGATCGGACCGCGGCGAAGGTGCGCGGCCCGGAGGCCGGCGCCCTGGGCAGGTGTCACGTCGTTCGTCGGATGGTCGCCGACGTACACGATCTCGTGAGGCTCGCCGGGCGCCCAGGCCGTCACCCGCTCAAAGAAGGCCTGGTTCGGCTTGGACACCCCCCACTCGCCGGACGTGGCGATCGCATCGGCCGGCAGGCCGAGGCCGCGCAGCAACTCGGTCACCGCGGCGTTCTGGTTGCCCGAGATCCCGACCCACAGTCCCGCCGCCTGCAGTCGGGCCAGGGCTGGCCGAACATCTGGGTAGAGGTCGGACTCATCGAGGAAGTCGTCCTGCCCAGCCGCCTGCCGGGCGTGCCACTCGGCGGCGACATCCACGTCCGGCCGGGCGATCCGGATTGCGTCCGCGTTGTCGCGGCCCTGAGCAAGTACGGCTCCGACCAGGGCCGACATTGTGTGCGGGGGAACGCCGAGCCAGCGGGCCCAGTCTCCCCAGTAGCGGGTATCGCTGGTCAGGGTCTCACCGATGTCGAACACCACAGATCGCACGGTCACGTGCAGGAGCCTAGCCGGGGATGAGGCTGAGGAGCCTTCAGGGCGCAGTCTCCATGGAGACCTTCACCCGGAGGCCGGCGAGCGGGCCGGTGGACCGACTCAGCCTTGATCATTCTCGCATTGGTGGCCACCGCACGCCCTACAGGCCAGCCGATGCCAGGGTAGCGAGTTTGCTGGTCCGGAGGTCAGAGGTGGGCGTCGAGCACGGCCCACAGGCGGCCTTCGAGGTCGGCAACCGCGTCCCACCACGGCCCCTCAGCCCAGCGACAGCAGTCCTGTTCGTGGGAGTACTCCCAGGAGGCCCGGCCAATGATGTCGAGCTTGGGGAACTCCTCGATGGCGTCGCGCAGACCCTCGACGGCCCGCTCGGTTAGGGGGACGCGGCCCAGGCGGATTTCGAAGGTCTCGGATTCTGCATAGCCGCTGGGCGACCACGCGAGGTGAGCGGAGTTGGTGGTCGGGCTGATGGTCAGGACCACGGCCGATTCGTCCGTGTAGTGGGTGGTCAGGTCAGTGTCGATGTTCAGGTGCATGAGTGCCCCCGTGTGGTGGGCGCGTGGTGGCTGACCCGCCAAGCGCTGATGCGGTGATGCAACCCACTGTAAATGAGTGATGTCATCAATTTCAATCGGATGTCATCACTCAGATTCAAGCGGTAGGGTGTTGCTATGACCACAGATCCGGCCCCGCGCCTGGCTGACCCGGAAGACGCCTTCGACCGCCTGGTGGAGTGGAGACGGCAGTACGACCTGCTGATGAGCCAGCGCGATCCGCTGGTCAAGGCGGCGGTGTGCGGCCCACTGTCCGGGCACGGCGGAGTCACGCAAGCCGAACGCGCCAGCGGCATCACCGCCCAGACCTTGCGCAGGATCAAGTCCCGGGACGACATTCCCCTCCTGGCCGCCGATCACTTCGACGGCGTCGACTGGGACGAGTACGCCGACTATCTGGAGGAACTGGGGTCGAGCATCCGCCGCCAGCTCGCGGCGCTCCCGGCGCCGGAGGACGGGCGCGCGTTCACCGCCGACGACCTGCGAGCCGACCTGCTGACCAGGCTGGCGCACCGGCTGCGCGACACGGAACTGACGGACGCCGCGCACTGGCAGCTCACCGTCCAGTTGCGGCACGAGGCCGCGGCCGGCCCGACCGTCCTGCAAGAGGACTGGGGGGAGTCGGCGGGCGAATCGGCGTTGCAGGCCGAGTGGGCGCGGGTCCTAGACGAGGTGGCCGACCAGATCACGGCCTTCCGCACCGAAGGGCCAGCCGCCCTCGCCCGCCTGGACGCGGAGCTGCTCGACCGCACCCGCGCCGAACACGCCCCGCCGTCCACCGCCTACCTCTCCCAGCAGCTCGCCGCAACCGGGGAATCGCGATGACGCAAACACGAGAGGCCCGCGACCCCGCCGCCCTGGACGCCTGGCGCGCGGCGAACGAGCTCCTGCTCTGGCTCCAAGAGGAGGCGAATCGCGAACCGCTGTTCCTGCACGGCGTGCGCAAGGACGAACGCAGCCGCAGCGCGAAGACCTTCGTACGCGCCCGCCAGGCAGGGACCGAAGAGGTCTACTGGGGCGTCGCACGGCTCTTCGCCCACTACAACCGCACACCGAGCAACCTGCTGTGGGTCAACTTCGGAACCGGGAGCGTCGGATCGGCCCTGGCCCGGCTGTCCTGGGACGAGCGCGTTCCGGGCAGCAGCCGGGTCTACCTGAACACATTGTTGCGCCTCGGGGTCCGGCCGCCCTGGCGGGAGTTGATGAGGACTTGCATCGCTCTGCGCGTCCACGGCATCGCGCCGCCGGACTGGCGCGATCTGGTTCTCGACCTGAGCGGCAGCAACGGCCCGAGGCGCAAGGTCTGCCAACGCTGGTGCGACGACTTCTACGCCAGTAACCGCCGGTACCCCAAGTAGCCATTGCCGTCCCGCGCGCAGCCGTACCCAGCGGTACGTGCCGGCCGTCCTCAATCCGGCCTGATACCCGACTTCGCCTTCGGCCGCCGCCGCTCAGGACGCGTCCGCCGTCGCCGCGAAGATCAAAAAGGCGATCCCGACCATCACGGCCGCCGACGACCCCAACCACCTCCTCGGTCGGCCGCACCAGTACACGAGCGCAACTGCCCTCGTCGACAGCCGCATCGACAGCGGAGCAGGCAACGTCGACCACGGCGCCGTCGTCGAGGTCTTCGCGAACGAGGCCGACGCCAAAGCCCGCTTCGCGTATATCGACGCGATCGGCAAAGCCCAACCGACCTTCGCCGAACAGGACTTCCTCCACGGCGCCGTGCTCGTACGCGTCTCCAAAGCCCTCGTCGCCGCGCAGGCCGCCGAGTACGACAAGGCTGCCGACTGAGGAAGTAGCGAAGCGTCCCCGTCCTCATCTAGAGGGCGGGGACGGTCCGTTGCCCGCGAGCGCGGGCGCGACGTGCTGGTGAAACAGGGCCAGGAGCCATTCCCGCGAACGCGGGGCCAGTGTCAGAGCATCTGGTTGATCGCCTGCACGGAGACGTCAGCGAGCCGCGCCAGTTGGCCGTTGTCGATCTCACCGTAGCGGTCGACGATGCGGTCCGCTTTGGCTTGCCTGAGGCGGGCGGCGAACTGGTGCTTCAACTCGGCGGCACGAGCCTGGGCTACCCGGTGGCCCAGCCACAACGCGCCCAACTCGCTCACCCGAGAACCGCGGGCACCGGCGGTGGTCAACTTGGCGACCA
Source organism: Kitasatospora sp. NPDC058478 (assembly GCF_042720345.1). NCBI lineage: Bacteria > Bacillati > Actinomycetota > Actinomycetes > Kitasatosporales > Streptomycetaceae > Kitasatospora > Kitasatospora sp. NPDC058478. The sequence continues at coordinate 36,168 of NZ_JBHXML010000010.1, forward strand.
GCCGGTCCGCGGCGGCCAACGCGGCCTCCACCGCCTCTTCCCTGCTGGGGTGATACGAGACCTCCGCCGTACGGTCGTCCAGCAGCGCTGCGGCCCAGCTCGCAGAGTCGTGCGGAGTCACGCCGACCCGATAGCGCTCCCCCCACCCGAGGAACAGCCCGGCGTCAGGTCCGGAGTACCAATCCACGGGGTTGGTCCTGGCGTGCGCCACCGTGTAGAGCATCTCCTCGCGAGCGGCCCCGGCGCTAGGGTGCACCACGATCTCGGCGTTTCGCATGACCGTGTACGGGTGTCCGTCGGGATCGTGGGTCTCGCCGTGGACCCGGGTGTCCTCCGCCACGGTGACGTGCCGGCCGTCCGGCGTGGTGCCGATGCTGACCGAGTCGACGGGCAGGTCCGGCTGGGCGGGGTCGCTGAACGTGTGCGTCTCGGAGCGGATCACGTCAGCCGGGTCGATGTCGTCGGCGTACGGCACCTCGGGCTCCTCGGTCGGCGGCTCGGGCAACTCGCCACCCTCAAGGGCCACGCGTCGCTCGTCGCCTCGGATTTGGTACCTGATGGCGTCGGCACGCCGACTGTCGTGCTCGTCGGGAGCGCTGGGCAGGTCGCTGTAGAGGGCGCGTGCCGACGCCCGCCACGCGTTCGCTGCGAGGCTATAGACGCGGGCGATGTCGGCGACCTGGCGGCCGTGTCGGCGGTTCGCAGGATTGCGCTTGACCTCCTCGATGGCCGTGATGCAGGCCGCGGCCTGGGCGAGGTAGTGGGCGGTGAGCCGCTCTGCTGACGTCATACTGCCTCCTCTAGTTGAAAGCATCCTTGCATGAAGACCAGTCTTGATGCAACCAGGCTTTCAATAGAAATGGCCGCGGCCGGACACGACGAAGTGCCCCCGCTCGGCCTTTTGCCGGGCGGGGGCACGGTGGTTCACGGACGGACCAGGGCGATCACGGCGACGACAGTTCCAGCGAGACCAGCCAGGACACCGATGGTCTGCCACGGCCATCGACCCCGCTTCAGGTCCTCAACTTCCTGACGAAGGCCAGCGACCTCGGACTTGAGCGCCGCGACCTCCTCCTCACTTTGGTCCGCGCGCTGGAGAACCAAGGCGAGTTGCCCGTTGATCTGTGCGAACCCGACGTCCACGCTCCTCCGGATCTCGGCCAGCTCCAACGCCACGGAGACCACTGGCCGGTCGGCCTCCAGGCCACTCACAGGCGCTGCTTCGGCAGTATCGCCGCGCTCGTCGGGTCACCCACGAACGTACCGAGCGCCGACTTCAGCACGGTGAGCGCGGCCGGCAGCCCAGCCACCGCCGCCGCCTTCAACGAACTGATCGACGTCAGGTCGAACCCGTCCGCCAGCAGCAGACCGAGGAACGCCACGGCGTAGGTGGCGACGGTCCGCTCGACGAGGTCCAGCACGAACTTGCGCATGGGTCAGGCTCCCTTGTTGGCGTTGACAGTGAGGGTTATGCCGGACGCGAGGGCCTGTGCCACCGCGCCCGGAGTGGCATCCAGCTTCTGCGCGAGGGAGGCCACGTCGACGGCGCCGAGCTTGTAGTCCAGGACCGCGCCCATGCTGGACTGGCTGCACTGGTGGTACCAGCCGATCAGCCATTTCAAGTTGTCGTCGGCACCGTTCGGGGCCTGCCCGGCATTGGCCTGGGCGAGCAGGTAGACGACCCGCTGGGCTACGCGGTCGACATCATCGGCGGTAAGTGGCATGTCATCCTCCGGAGGGGTGGGCGCCGGGGTCGGCGCGGTGGTGAAGCCCGGCCAGCTGCCGGGGTCTTGGTGATCGTTCTCGGGTACTTGGCTGTGGCCGTACCAGCCGCCGGCGGTCTCCCAGACCTGTTCGGAGCGGCGGGAGGTGAAGTCGACCGGCCGTCCCATCGGCCAGGTGTCCGGGACGCCCCACGAGGCGATCCAGGCGTGCAGCCGGTCCCAGCCCGCGCACGGGGTGTCCACCAGCCGCGGGTACACGCGGCCGTCCTTGCGGCAGTACGGGAAGAACACTGCCTCGACCTGGATCACCACCCGCCCGGCCCGGTTCGTACGGGTTCCGCCAGCCACGTCGACGACCGACTTGGAGCGGGAGTTGGCGGGGAACAGTTGGGCGATGCGGCCGCTGAACGGGTCCCAGATGATGTGCGGGGCCGCGCTCGCGCCGCCGTTGGTGAAGTAGCTGACCAGAGAGTCGAACGAGCACCAGTCCTGCGGCGCGGCGGCGGTGGCGTTGCGGTCCCAGGTGATGTGGGCGATGGCCCTCGGCGGGTACTGCTGGTCGGTCGGCGCGTGGTCGCCGATGTCGTGGACCTCGGCGCCAGGCATCCACAGGTCAGGCACGGTGGTCTCCTTGGGTCAGCGTGGGTGGGTGGTGCCGCCGGCGCGCCAGGTGGCCAGGACCGCCATCGGTGCGGCCTGGACGGCGGATCGCAGTGCCTGCGCTTGCGCGGCCAGCGTGGGGATCGTGCTGGCGGCGTCGTACAGGACCTTCGCGGCGGTGAGCGTGTCCAGTAGCCACTGGTCGACGGGCGTGGACGGGGCGGTGGTGTAGTGCTCGTCGAATGCCGTGTACGCGGCGTCGACGGTGAGCGCGGGGTCGGTCGCGGAGGTACCGCAGGTGCCGCACGTCCATGTCCACGCCCCGTCCTGGCCGGTCAGAATGACCTTGCGGTCGAGTGCCACGGTCTGCTCCTACAGGGGGAATCTGGTCGTCAGCCCGAGGCGGGTGATGGTGCCGGTGGTGGACTGGAGGATGACCGCGCCGGACGCCGTGACGGTCAGGTCGGCGGTCGAGCCGGCCGTGCCGCCTGGGACGCGGAGCGTCGTGTCTGCGGCCGGGCGCATGCCGCCGGCGAGGGTGCACAGGGTGGTGCCAGCGGTGAGGGTGCCCGGGGCGATCTCGCCGGTGAGCTGCACCGTGCCGTCGATCAGGCGCCGCACCTGCGGCGTGCGCCAGGATCCGCCGGCAGCGGTCCAGCCGTTGGTCAGGGTGAGCGCCTGCCAACTTCCCCACCCAGCCCCAGAGGTGTCGATGGTGAGCATGCCCGCGCCGGGAAAGGCCAGCGCGAGCGCGGCGGGGATCGCTCCGTCGCGGCTGACGCCCTGCAACTGAACACGGACGGCCCCCGGTCCGATGTCACCCGAGGTGAGGGTGAGAACCGGCGTGCCGCCGTGCGCGTCAATAAGTGTTCCGCCGGTGACGCCGACCTGCTGCAACCGCCGGGCCGCTTCCAGACGTAGGAGTCTGGCCTCCAGGTCGAGCAGGCGGCGGGCCATGTCCGAACCGTCGTCGGGCAGGTGGGATGCGGGGCTGGGCATCAGGTCTCCTCGACGAGGATCGGGGCGACCGTCCACGCGTTGGTGTCGAACTCCCAGGCCCAGCAGCGGGCGGTGACGTCCGCGCCGTCGGGGTGGCCCGGTGAGGTGCCGGGCTGAACCAGCAGCCGCACCTGGTCGCCGAGGGACCAGTCGGTCCCCAGGACGGGGGCCTCGGCCACGGCGGCGGTCAGAGACCAGGAGGAGGCCCCGGCTTCCATGAGGGTGAGGGCGGCCCGGGCGTGGCTGGTCAGCACGGTGGAGTCGGTGATGTCCGAGCCGGGTGACCACCGGTACTCGTAGACGGGCCATCCGGCCGCGACGAGCGTGCTGGTGAGGGTGTCGGACACGGCCCGAGCGGCGCCCTCGCCGGCGCCGTTGGCCCGGACCCGGGTAGCGCCCTTGCCGTCGGCGTAGGACTCCTGCTGCCGGTAGACGGAGACCGGGCCCGGGTAGTCGAACACGGCGGTGACGCCGGGGGTCTGCGCGCCGATGCGCGGTGCGACGCGGGCGTTCAGGCGGAACCCGGTACCGTCCGCCGCCCACACGGGGTCGATGGTCCACTCAGGACCGCCAGACAGCGCCATCAGTTCTTGCAGGTTGGACAGGATGCTCTTGTCGTCGGCGTCCGCGTAGGTGCGGTCAGCGGTCGTGCCGGTGGGGGTGGTGGTGATGTCCAGGCAGGGCACGCTCGGCTGGACGGTGGCGAGCAGGCCGGCCGCGATGCTGGACAGGTCGACGCCGGTGTAGGTCAGGTCGGGGGTGAAGCGGCGGCCGAGGTAGCCCTCGACGGTGGTCGCCGAGAAGCTGGCGGTGGCGGAGGAACCGCGGTCGCGGGAGAGCGTGGTGCCAGCCCAGACTGGGGTGTTGTCGAGGCATCCGACGATCAGGGCGCGGCCGTGCTGGGTGGCCGGGATCCAGCTTGGGGTGCCGGCGGACAGGGCGAGGTTGAACGAGGTGCTGGTGAACCCGCCGAGGCGGTGCTGGAGTGGGCCCTGCGCCTGGAGACCGGGCAGCTCGGCGACGATCCGTCCCGAGGGCCACTCGCAGCCGTACCAGGTGATCTGTGCCGCCACTCAGGCCCCCTCGTAGGAGACGTTCCAGATCAGGACGTTGCCGGCGGCCATCGGCACGGGCACGATGGCGCTGACGGCGTCGGCGCTGACGTTGGAGAACGGGCTCTTGGCGATCAGGGTGGCTTTGCCGTTGTCGGCCGGGTTGCAGGACACGTCGCCGAGGTAGTTGTTGCCTCCGGCGATCAGGTTGAAGTTGCCGAGGCGGGTGAACCCTGCGGCCTGTGGGACGGGCATGGAGATGAACCACAGGCCGGTGCCGCCGGCGGTGGTGGAGCCGATAGTGAACTGGCCGGCCCACTGGACCTGGTTACCGATGCGGGTCCAGCGGGAGGCGATTGTCCCGTTGCCGATGGCGGCGCCGCCGCCGAGGCTGGTGAACACCGGAGTGAAACTGGTGGAGTCGCCCTGGGCGATCCAGGCCGTGCCGTTCCAGTACTCGGGCATACCCCGGGCGATGTTGTAGCGGGCCTGCCCGATGTACAGGCCAGACACGGACAGCAGGCCGGAGTTGACGGGTGGGATGCCGCCGGCCGCTGCGGTGATCTGCCGGCCTGCATACGACACCGTCGGGGCGCCGCCGCCTGACTTGGGGACGTTGATCGTGGCCAGAACGATGCCGCTGGTACTGCCGGGGATGGCTGGTGGCAACGGGCTGGCCGCCGGGCTGCCCGCCACGTACACCGGCGTGCAGTCCCGGAACCCGGAACCGTCCTCGTCCGTATCCCGAACGCGCAGGTAGACCAGGTCGATCCGAGGGTTGGAGGCGTCTGCCGCGGTCAGAGCGGCGGTCCAGTTGGCGTCGATCCAGGCCCGGTAGGCGCCGGCAACGGTGCTGAAGACGGACTGCACGATGGCGGTGCCGGGGGTGACCGTGATGGTGCTTCCCGAGACCGTTACGTCCAGGCCCGGACCGGGCCGTGCTCCGGGGCTGGCCTGGAGGCCGGTTGCGCCCGGGGTCATCAGGCCGGCTCCGGACTGGCGGTCCTGGCGCGCGGTAAAGCTGCCGCCGCCGATGGGGATGGCGTATCCGGTCACAGGGTCTCTCCCTACATCCAGGCCGGGCGGTACGAGACGACGGCCCGGGACGATGCGTCATAGGTGGCGGCCCTGAACGTCATCAGGGAACTGCCGGCGGCGGGGACGACGGGCCAACCGCCCGTGATCTGCAGGAGTGCACGGCGGGTGGCCTGGCCGTTGTAGAGGACGGTGCGCGCGGCGCAGTCGATCACCAGCCAGTCGCCCACGCCGATGGTGTCGGTGTAGGCCAGGGTGCTGACCGTGCCGTCGGGCGCGGTGAACAGCAGTAGCGGGGCTGTCAGCGGGGTGGTGCCGGAGGTAGGCCCGTAGATCGTGACCGCTGGCGAGGTCGCGCAGGTGCCAGTGCCGGGCAGGACCGCGTCGCCGGTCACGGTGGTGGCCGGCCAGGAGATCGGCCAGGAGACCGGCCAGGACAGGCCGCCCGTGCTGAACGGCAGAAAGACGGTGGCGGACCGGGTGGCTCCGTAGCGGCGCGGGTCTGGGCAGATCAGCGGCACGCTGTAGGTGGTCCAGAAGCCGCCGTCGGCCTGCGGCAGGACCCCGCCGTTGCGGTAGCAGGTGACCGTACGGGTCAGGCCGCCCTCGGTGACGGTCAGGGTCAGGGGCCCGACGTCGACCGCCGCGATCAGCTGCTCGTAGGCGGTGTCCGCCGCTGAGGCTGACGGAGCGCCGATCAGCAGTTCCAGCTCCAGCTGGCGCGGGACCAGCTTGGGGTTGGGGCTGGCCCAGCCGCCGTGATCGGCAGGGCGCTGGGTGACCGCCAAGGTGGTGGCGGGCGAGGCCCGCCATCCCTTGAGATCGGTGGTCAGCCAGGTCACCCCGGCGTCGTCGGTGACGTCGAGGGTCAGGGACCCGACGGTGACCTGCCGCCGCAGGCCGAGCGCGGTGCTCATACGGCCACCGCCATCCCGACCCGGCGGCCGATCTCCATCGCGGCCCGCTGCGGGTCCTCGGGGGTGGGCGCGTTGTAGTTCACGGTCACCCCCTGCTGGCCGCCGAGGCCGCCACGTTGGACGGCGTCCCACTGCTGGGTCGTGAGGACCGGCTCCGGCCGGCCGGTGCCGTTGTAGACGGTGGAGAACCCGGTTGGCAGGTAGCCGCCGGAGTCGTAGCCGCCCGGCCGGTCGTAGGCTGCCGACAGGGACCCGTAGCGGGAGAGCGCGTACCGCATGGAGGAGTACACGTTCGCCAGCGGGTCCACCGACACCCCGTACGAGAACGGGCCGCGGTCCGCCAGCGCACCCGCATAGGCGCGGAACGTCGGCCCGATGACCTGCATCAAACCGACCGACGGCGTTCCCGCGGTCCAGTTGGAGTCCCAGTTGTTGACGATCGTCGGGTTACCGCCCGACTCCTGGCCCATCCGCCGAAGCGTCGTGTTCAGGAGGCCTGCAGGCTGGCCGACCATAGCCAGCGCCTGAAGGACGACGTCGGACCAGCGCTGAACCCCGGCTCCGGCCGGCGGGGCGGACGAGCCGCCACCGAGGCCGACGAAGTCGAGCAACTTGTCCTTCAGCCCGTCCAGGGCGCGGGCCGGAATCCCGGCGAGCACCTTGGCCATCGGCGAGTCCCCGATGCCGGTGAGCAATGCCCTCACCGGGTCAGTGAGTTTGTCCCAGGCCTTGCCGGGGTGGGCGATCAGGTCGGCCCCGCCCTCCAGCAGGTTCAGACCCTTGTTGGCGATGCTGCTGGCCGTGTCGACGATGCTGCCGATGACGCCACCGCCGGCCAGGAGCTGGCTGCCGGCCGCGGCGTGCAGGGCGATCGCCCGGGCCCGGTACCGCGGGTCGGTGGGGATGACGTACTCCGGGTAGGCCGGGTTGCCCTCACCGACGATGGCGGTCGGCCTGCTGACCACCATCGGCGCGGCCTCGCCCCAACCGGGTCCGACCGTGCCGCCCGCGGCCAGCAACTTCGGCGCATCCGGTAGATGAGGCAGGTGAACGAAGTCGGCGACGCGGTCCCAGACGGCTTTGATGCCGTCCGTGTACACGGACTGGATCACGAAGTTCACCGGCTTCTTGGCGACATCGGCGACCTGGTTCCAGGCCGCCGCAATCAGATCCTTCGCCTTGCCGAACGCGTCGGTGACCGGCGTCAGCGCGCTCTTGATCGCATCGAACGCCGGCCGCAGCGCGTTCTCCCACAGCCACGTCGCACCGGACGCGATGCCGTCGAACGCTGGCTTGATCGCGTTGCGCCAGGCCCAGCTCGCCGCGTTGCCGATGCCCTCGAACGCCGGCTGCAGGATGGTGCGCCACAGCCACGTCGCCAGGTCGCCGAGGGAGCGGAACGCGGCCATCCACGAGTCGATCGTCGGCGCCAGCACCCATCGCCACAGCCACGTCGCCACGGCGGCGATGCCCTCGAACGTGGGCCTGATCCCGTTCTGCCACAGCCAGATCGCCGCGACCGACAGCAGGTTGAACGCGGCCACGATCGGTCCGACCACCGCTACGACCACGATCGCGAACAGCACCCGCGCGGCATCCCCGATGAACGAGAACGCCGGGCCGAGCGCGTTGGACCACAGCCACATCGCCGCGGCACCGACGACCTGCAGAGCGGCCCAGATGGCGTCGAACGCCGGCTGGATGCCGTTCGCCCACAGGAGCAGCGCGCCGGTACGGATGACGTCCCAGACCGCGGTCACGCTGTCGCGGAACCACGCGAAGTGCCCCCACGCGTAGATGATCCCGGCGACCAGGGCGATCACCGCGACGACGATCGCCTCGATGATCGGCACGATCATCGTGCCCTGGATCGCGACGTCCAGACCGGTGGTCGCGGCTGTGGCGATACTGGTGGCCGCCGTGTAGAGGGCCATGCCGGCCGCGGCCGCGACACCCACGATCCGGGCGACCTTGAACGCCGCGACGCCCAGCCAGATCGCCTGGACCAGGCCCGGGTAGTCGGTGGCCAGATCGACGATCACCTGAGCGATCGCGCCCAAGGCCTGCAAGGCGGGGCCCGACAGCGGAGCCGAGGCCTGACCGATCGCCATGATCGCACTAGCGATCTTCCCGAGGGTGTCGAACAGGACCGGTCCGGTGCGTTCCACGTAGCCGAGGAACGCCTCGAACCCGGGGCTCCCCTTGAGGCCCGCGCCCCAGTTCGCGAACCGGGCGCTACCCGACTCCAACCGTGCGGCGATGGCGTCGACACGCGGCAGGAACGCGTCGATGATCCCGGCCGCACCCTTGATCGTGTTGCCGAACGCAACCCCGAAGCCGACCACGGCCGGCCCGACGCTTGCGTCCAGGTCGGTCTTGAACGACCGCCAGAATGGGGTCTTCAGTTCGGCCTGAGCCCGGTCGAACAGGTCCCCGAGGGCGTGCGCGGCACCGACCGCAAGCGGCGTCAGCCCCGGCAGGGCCGCCTTGGCGGCGTCCACCCCACGCACGAACAGGGGCAGCACCTCCGGGGAGACGCTGTCAGACCACTCCTTGAACGCCGTCTTCAGCCCGGCGGGCCCGGCGATGGCCTCGAACACCTGGCGCGCCTGCGGCGACAGTTTGGCCAGCGCCGCCTCGTACTTGTCCGCGGCACTCGCCGCACCCGTGGTGCTCCGCTCCGAGGACAGCAGGGCCTGCTGCAGCCCCCGCTGGGCGGAGGCCACCGAGTCAGCGGCGGACTGCTGGGCCTGTGCCGCGGAGGTCTGGGCGTCGGTGATGCGCTGCTGGGCGTCCGCAATCTGACGGGCGCCGTCGACCTGGACCTTGGCCGCGGCGGCCTGCGCGTCGGCCACATCCCGGGCCGCCTTGGCCTGGGCCTTCGCCGCCTCTTCCTGCGCGGCAGTCAGTGCCCGGGTGCGGTCCTCGACCGTACGGTGGGCATCGGCCACGCGCTGCTGGGCGGTGACGACCGCGTCGGCGCCGTCCACACCGGCCGCTGACGCCCGGGCGGCTTCGGCCTGCAGACGCTTGTACTCCACCGCCTGCTCGCGCTGGGCCTGTACGGCCTGGTCGTAGGCGAGCTGGGCCTGGTCCTGCTGCAGCACGGTGGCCGTCGAGCCCTTGGCGCGGGCCTTCTGCAGTTGCTCTTCGGCCTGGGCGACCCGCAGGGCTGCGGCCCGCTCGTCCAGCGCGCCGTCGACGAGCCGGTTGTTCAGGTCCTCCAACTGCTGGGCGGCGGCGGCCCGGGCGGCGGTCAGTTCGTCCTGGGCGCGCAGGCTCGCCCGCTGGGCGTCCGCCAGGGAACGTTCGGCGTCCGCGACCTGCTGGGCGGAACGTTCCTGCACATCGGCGGCCTGGGAGATCGCGTCGGTGACGCGCCGCTGGGCCTGCTCGCGGTCGGCCGCGGTGCGGCCGGTGGTGTCCGCGAGAGCGCGTTCGGCGTCGGCGATCTGCCGGTCCGCGGTCTGGGTCTGCTGGGCGGCCTGGCGGCGGGCGGAGGCCAGGGACTGCTGGGCGCCGGCCAGGGACAGGGCCCGCTGCTGGGCCGCCGTCTCGGCGCCCGCGCCCGCCGTGGTGGCGGAGGTGGATTCCTGCTGGGCGGCGGTCTGGGCCTGCAGCGCGGCCGCGATGCCCTTGACGGCCGGGGCGGCGGCGAGCGCGAGCGCTCCGATGCCCGCGCCGGCGCCGACCGCGGCGGAAGCCAGCAGGCCGAGGCCCGCGGCCGCAGCGACGCCGACCGGGATCGCGCCGAGGGCGGCCATCTCCAGGCCGAGGACGAACAGGGCCGAGAGTGCGGCGCCGGTGTCGACGGTGACCTTGATGTCCGGGCGGCGTGCGTCCAGGGCGGTCACGCTCGCGGCCACGGCCGCCAGCTGTGCCTCGGCCGCTACGGCGTCGGCCCGCACGTCCACGCGCACCGGCGCGCGGTTGAGGTCGGCGAGTTCGGCCCGCAGCCGGGCGATCGCGGCCAGAGCCGCGGCGTCGTCGAACGTGGCGTCGGTGGCCAGGCGCTGCGGGATGTCGGCGATCTCGGCCCGCAGCCGGGCCAGCCTCACCTGAGCGTCATCGGTCGCGACCTCGACGTCGACGACCGGCAGCGCGGCGGCGGCGGCCTGGACCTGGGCGATCAGGCGCTCGCGGAACTGTCCCGGCCTCAGTTCGATCTCGTGCGGGTCGCGGGTGATCGCGGTAATCTCCGCCTGCACGGCCTCCAGCGAGGCCAGGGCCTGCGCGGTGTCCGCGCGAACCACCGGGTCCGCGTGGGTGGCGCCGAGACGCCGTAGCTCGTCCTGCAGTTCGTGCAGCCGGGCCGCTGCCTCCTCGGCGCCGATGTCGATGCCGATGCGCTGCCCGGACAGCTGCTGCAGCTGGGCGCGAACGCGGGCGAGTTCGGCGTCGACGCCGGTGTCGCCGATGCGGATGTCCAGGTTCGGCATCGACCGGAACGCCGCTTCGAGGCGGGCCCGCATGGCGCGGGCGAACGCTCCCGCGCTCTCGTCTCCGGCCCGTCCTGCTGCTGTGCCAGCGCGGGCACCGCCGGTACGGATGCCGTTCTGGAGGGAGTCGGCGACCTGGCGGCTGATCTGGTTGGCGATCTGCCGTCCGATCTGCTCGCCGACCGCGGTGCCCAGGCCGCGGCCGGCCTCGGCGGCCATGGCGTCGCCGAACCGGCGGCCGGCGGCCTGGCCGGCGTCGGTGCCGGCCCGCTCCGCGGCCGGGAGCAGGCCGGCCTTGAGCCGGTCGTAGATTCCCCGGGTGTTGGGGATGACGTCGACCTCGACCTGTCCGACGCTGATCGCCACGGTCTCACCCCGATTCTGCTGGTGGGCCGTTGATCAGCTGGAACAGGCGGTCGGCGTTGTCCGCCGAGAGCGCGGCGGGACGCCTTGGTGCGGCCGGTGCGACGCCGGGGCGTGGTACCGGAGGGGAAGGCTGGATGTCCTTAGCGCCGTTGGCTCTGAGGTACGAGTAGTGCTGGGCACGCAGGACGTCGATGATCTGCGCGAGCAGCATCTGGTCCTGCGACCAGGCGCCCGCTTCCGGGTCGCGTTCGTCCTCGGCCTGGGCGTACCGGTCCTCCAGCGGGACGGCCAGACGCAGGGCGGTGCGGGTGGCGGACTCCGGCGGCAGGTGCTCGATGAGCACCCGTAGCCGGCGCGGCGTCATCTCGCCCCGCCAGTAGGCGTGGATCTGGTCCGCGTCCCGCGGGTAGTAGCGGGCCAGGTCCGCCTCTACCGCCTCCGCGTGCTCCTCGACGACGTGCGCGGTCCACGCGACTTTCCCTCCGACTCCCCGCTCAGCGCGTGGGCGTCAGTGACGAACTGGCCGAGGTCCTCGATGGTGGGGTCGATGTCGATGTACTGCTCGTAGTCGTCGGGCGCGAGAACGTCCTGCATGAAGCCGTCGAAGTCCCCGAGCCTCAACTTGCGCTGCGTGGACGCGCGCCACGCGGTGGCGGGGACGGTGCGGAGTGCCTCGCCGGCGAGGCTGACGGTGACGTGGTGGCCGGTGGCCTCGATCTCCTGGGCCTCGGCGGCGCCCGCCTCAGGGGCAGGCTCGTGGTCCTGACGGGTGGTGGTGCGGCGGGTGTTGCTCATGGCGCGAGCCTCCATCTCGGGTCGGCGCGGGCAGGGCAGGTGCGGTGGTGGCGGGCGGCCCGGGCCCGCGCCAGGAATCGGGCCGCCCACCAGCTCCGGAACGGGGTCAGGACCCCGGGTAGGCGGGCGTGGCCGGGAGCTTGTCGAGGTGGTAGACGGTGTTGCCGGCGGCGTCCGGATACGCGGTGATCTTGACCTCGTAGCCCGCCATCTCGTCCTGCTTGAACGTGACGTCGGAGCGGTCGGTGATCTCGCCCTGCGGCACGTAGAAGCCGTTGTAGGTGCTGCCGTCGACGACGACGAACCAGAACGCGCGCCGGTCCGGCTGCGGGGCCGCGGTCTCCGCGTACGAGGTGATGCCGGTTGTCGGCGTGAGGGAGGCCTCCGGCACCCGGTACATCAGCGACTTCACGGTCGTGCGGGACGTCTCCCACAGCTTGATGCCGAACGTGCGCAGGCTCTTGGTGGTCTGCGTGCGGAACGGCGCGGTGAACCCCCAGGGCGTGAACGCCTGGGCGTCCTCGTCGAACCCGTACTTCAGGCCGTCGTCGGAGATCGCGCCGAGCGGCAGCCACGGGGCCGCGGGCTGGACGATCGGGGACGTGGGCGACGTCGTGCCCGGCGCGGCCACCCAGCCGCCGCCGTTCGCACCGATCGTGGTGAGGTCGCTGGACCGGTCAATCGTGACCATCAGGGTCTCCAGACATGCCAAGACCCCGACCGTGCGGGGTCGGAGGAAAAAGGGAAGGGGACCGGTCAGGAGACCGGGTGCAGGTAGATCTCGTAGGTCGCGCCGACCCGGCGAAGGCCGGTGTTCTCATACGGCCGCCACGCGGGGGCGGACACGGTCGCCACGCGGCCGACGACCGCGGTGGGCTGCACCGAGCCGCGCAGGCGACTCAGGAGAGCGGTACGGACCTGCCGGGCCAGGGCGGAGGCGTCCGCGCGGGAGGCTGCGTAGACGTCCACGTCGACAAGCGCCCGGTCGAGGCGGAACCCGTCGTCGCCTCCGCCGACCCGTTCGACCTTCACCAGCGGCAGGTGGTCTTGGAGGTCGTTGCCGGTCTCCGTGGTGACGACCGGCCCGGCCAGGTCGGCGCCGAGGAACGCCACCAGGACGGCCTCATGGTCGGGCCAGTCCTGCATCAGTCACCGCCCGCGGTCTCGGCGGCCCGCAGCAGCACGTGCCGGGCCGGCACCCGCTCGGTGCCGTACTCGACGAACCGGGCGTGCGGGGAGGTGTTGGCCACGGTGGCCGTTGCCCGGTCCCGGCGGCGCCCGCCGCGTCCGGTCGAGGTGACCCGCCACGATGCCCGATACTGGCCCGGGTGAGGGTCGCCGGGGCCGCCGACCGGGGACGTCGCTTCGGCCGCGGCCTTGATGGCCTCGGCGCGGCGGACCATGTCGGCCCGGACCTCCGCAGACTTGAGGAGCTGGCCGACGCCCTTGCTCGACAGCTTGAACCTGGCCACGGACGCTCTCCGATCAGCCGGTGATGCCGTCGGCGGCGAACTGCACAGGGCCCCGGACGCCGGTGAACGGGGAGTGGCCCCAGTCGCCGGGCTGGCCGGTGACCTGGCACACCTGGCCACGGATGCGGACCTGGTCGGTGGTGCGGACGTCACTGCCCGGCGGGGCATAGACGGTCCAGCCGGTGATGACTGTGTCGCGGGCCTGCTGCTCGGGGCCGCCCGGCGCCGGGTTCTCCTGGCGTGGCGCCACCACGCAGCCCTTGAGGGGAATCTCCTGCTGGACACCGGGCAGCGGCAGACCGAGCCCGTCGCGGCCAGGTGAGGAGACGGTTCGTAGCACAGTGACGGTCTCGGGATAGGGCACAGGGAAAGCCATCAGACCCAGCCCCATCCCGGCTCGTACGCCAGGCCGCCCGGACCGAGGGACCCGTCGGGCGGCCATGTCGGCCACGGGGTGGCCCCACCCGGTGTCGGGTCGACCGTGAACGCCCCGCCGCGACCGGCCGCCGCCTTCAGGGCCGCCTTGTCCGCCCTGGTGAGGTAGAGGCCGCCGCTGCCCTGCGGCCGCTGGACCGACATGGGGCCGATCGTCTCGTAGGTGACCGCCTGCGGGTTGGTGTAGGCCCGGGCCGCCGCGGACAGGACGACCGCGCTGGCCTGGTCCGGCAGCGGCTTGACGACCGTCTGGCACAGGGCGACGGCCTGATCGATGAGCAGGTCGGCCCGCCTGCCGTCGATCTCTTGCAGGGCCAGGAAGATGCCGAGCTGTTCGGCCGTCGGGGCGGTGAACGTCATGGTTCCTCCCTGCGCTCGCGTCCGTCCAGGCTGTGGTGCGACAGGAGCCAGCAGACCGACCCGTCGCCACGGGCGACCGGGACCGGCTGCGGCCCGCACACGCAGGCCTGCGCCAGTTCATGGACGATCAGGTCGTCCAGGGGAACGGTGTGCTCCGAGGTCTCGGCGACCAGCCACGCCATGACGCCTCCCTCAGGCTGCGAGGGCCTCGACGTGCTCGCACCAGGCGGCCAGGTCACCCTGCGGGTCGAGTTCGGTAGAGCGGGCCTTGGCGTTCTTGGAGGCGAGCCGGTACTCGGCCGGGCTCTCCAGGCGGCGCAGGACCGCCTCCCACGCATCCGGCTCGCCGCGGTTGGCGAAAAGCCCGGCGGCTCCGAGGGATTCGGACAGTCCTGGGGTGGGGTGGGCGATGACCGGGATGCCGGAGGCCAGGGCCTCCACGCCGGCGCGGCCCCACGATTCGTAGCCGGAGGGCATCAGCAGGACGCGGGTGCGGGCGTAGACCTGCTCGCGCATGGCGTGGCCGTCCATGTGCTCCAGTACCTCGACGTTGGGCAGGTCGGGGATGATCTGCTCGCCGTAGGCGCCCTTGACCGCCAGGAACGGGGTGTCGGGCATGCGCCGGGCCAGGTCGGCGAACAGCAGGCCGCCCTTCTCGGGGCAGCAGTTGATCAGGGTGACGGCCTTGCCGGGCTTGGTGCGGTAGTCGTCCGCGAAGACCGGCGGCCGCACCACCAAAGTGGTCTCCGGCCGTAGGGCCTCGGGCCGGTCCGCGAAGTAGATGTCCGCGGCGCGGGCCATCCACTGGGAGTTGTAGACCGCGAGCGCGGTCGAGCCGGCGGCCACATCCCGAAACGTCGAGTCGTGGCCGTTGTGGCACACCACGACCAGCGGCCGGCCGAACCCGCGGGCCAGGGCCGCGGTCGAGGGAACGCCCTCCAGATGCGAGACGACCACGTCCGCAGTGCGGATCGCCGAGGTGGCGTCCAGGCGGGCCGACAACGGCACCACCTTGACCCCGTCCATCTCGTACGGATCCTGCGCATGCCCGTAGCGGGTGAGCCACACCTGCACCTCGTGCCCGCGCGCCACCAGGGCCCGCAGCATGCTGTGCAGCATCCACTCGGCGCCGGCGTTGTGGTGCGGGGGGTAGCCGTGGAGACGGGCGACGATCCGCAGATGGCGCTCCGCCTGACCGCCGCCGCCCGTCACGACGCGCCCGCGACGTTGACGATCCGCACGAACGCGTTCGGGTCGGAGACGACGAAGCCGTAGTAGGCCTCGGCGAGCAACAGCACCAGGTTCTCCTGGAAGGCCGAGTGCACGCCGCCGTCCTCGTCGATGTACGTCGCCTCGCGCGAGATCTTGACGGTGATGTCCATGCCGACGCCGTAGGCACACTGCGTCCAGTCGCCGCCGATGCCGCGCAGGCCCGAGTCGACGCTGGTGGACTGACGGCGCTGCTTGCCGGAGACGGACCGCGAGTAGGCGACCGGCTCGCCGACCAGCGAACCCGCCAGCGCGGCACCGGTGCCAGGCTGGGTGGTCTCGACGAAGATCGGCCGGCCCATGGTGTCCGTGGCGCCCAAAAGCTTGGGCTTGAGGCGGTGGTCGGCGACGGTGCCGGTGTAGTCCCAGTCGTCGTTGACGACGAGCCCCTGGGCCTGAACAAGGTCGCCCCAGATGCCGCCCTGGTTCTGGGCGGTGGTGCCGAGGACGACCTGCTTGGAGGTCGCGGCCAGGTAGTCGCCGAACGGGCCGGTGGCGCCCTTCATGGTGCGGCCATGGATGGCCGCCATGTCGAAGGCCCGCGCGAAGGCGGTCGGCAGGTCGGTCTGGAGCTGGGTCCACAGGCCCGCGGCGTTGGAGTCGACGACTTCCATCGCCACCGGAATGAGGACGGCCAGCTTCTTGCCGGACATCGTCTTCACGGTGACGCCGCCGTTCGACAGGGGCTTGCGGCCGGCCTGGTCGACCCAGTCGGCGGTCGGCACATCCAGCGGCACCGGCACCGCAGTGGTCGCCGACATGGACAGCGGCACACGACGCGACAGCGCCATGATCGCGGACTGCTCGACGGACTTCTCGAAGATCGGGCCGGTCAGCGTCGGCGGCAGCAGCGTGGAGCTGACGTCCGACAGCTTGATCGGGTTGGTGTGTGCCATGGGTGGCTACCTCTCTCAGCGGCCCTGCTGCAGGGCTCGGCTCATCCATCCGGCGAACTCCGCCGCCGGGTCGTTGGGGGTACGTGCTCCGTTGCCCGAGGAGCCCTGCGTTCGGTCCGGGGCCGGGCGCCGCGGCCCCGCGTCGGGTGCGGCCTTGGCCCAATGCGGCTTGCGCTGCAGCAGGTCATCCAGGTCGGCGGCGATCCGCTCGTTGTCGATGTCGCCGCCGGCATCCACGTACGAGGCCAGGTCGAGAGCGCCGAGGGCGTCGTCAGGGTCGGCGAAGCCTGCCGCGGCCAGGGACTTGACCTCGGCACGGACGGCGCGGTCACGGAAGGCCACGGCCCGCTGCTCGGCCTGTTCGGCGCGATCGGCGGCCCGCTGCTCGGCAGTCTTCTGCGCGTCCTCCAGCTCGCGGGCCTTCGCCGCGAGCGGCTCCAGTTCACGCAGCCGCTTGCGCAGCCCCTCGGCCTCGCTGTTGGCCTTGCGGATCTTCGCCTGCGCGCGTTCCGCGTCGAACACCTCGCCGCCATCGGCCTCCTGGGCCTGCTCGCCTGCCTGCTGCTCGATGCTCTGGTCCGGCTCGCCGCCGGTCTTCTGCTGCTCTTCGGGCATGGTGAAACGGCCCTCCAGGGGCTGAGAGCGGCCGCCACCAGGGCAGCCGTGAAAGGGGGGGGTCAGGACGCGGGCAGATGCCCGTTGTCGGCCAGCACCGCCCGGAAGCGGGCCAGTTGCTGCCCGGAGTGCGGTGCGACCTGCTCCTCGTACAACCGCGCCCACTCCTGCGCGTGGACGGACAACTCGAAGCGCTGCCCGCGGAACACCGGCAACACCGCGCAGTGGCAGTTGTCGTGGTACTTCACCACCGACGCGTCACCGGCGAACCGGGCGTCGGCCTCGGTGCCGGCGGCCTCCGCGCTCTTGTAGACCATGCCGCGGGTCGCCATCAACTTGCAGAACGCGCAGGCACCCAGGGCGGCCGCGCGTGCGTACCCGACCGCCACGCGGTCACGGCGCACGGCCTCACGGACGGTGCCGCGGCCGGTGTCGGTCACCAGCTTCTGGGCGGCCGCCTCGGCCTTGGTCTGTGCGGCGTCCAGGCGCTGCTCGATCGGCAGGGCCTGGGCCGGTGTGGTCGCCGGGTCCTCGGGATCGCGCGGCCACAGGTCCTTGGTCGCCCACCGCAGCGACGCCTCGACCTGCTCGTCGGGGGGCGGTTCCAGCAGCGGCACCGTGAACCGGCCGGTCACCCGCGCCGCGACGCGTTCGGCCTCGTAGTAGTCCGCCGCCAGCGACGCCGAGGCGCTGCTGTACTGGCCGACCAGCGCCCGTACCGCCTGGATCCAGGCGGGGACGGTGGGCTGCAGCCGGGACGGCACGATGATGCGCCGAACCTGCCGCATGTCGCGCACCAGGAGGCGGGTGATGCCACGCTGGGCGGCGCGCTGGCGATCGGCCGCGGCCCCTTCAGAGACCACCGCCACCGCTGCCCCCCGAGGTGTCGGTGCCGATCCGGGCCAGGATGCTCGCCGTGTCCTGTCGGCCGGCCGCGCGCTGGCGCTCGGCGGCGACCCGGCGACGCTGGTCCTCCGTCAGGCCGGCCATCTCCAGCGCCACCTCGGAGTCGGCGGGAAGCAGCCCGGACGCGACCATCTTGACCGCGGCGTCGGTCTGCGAGGCGATCGTCGGCGTCGCCGGATTACGCCACACGCACTCGATGCGCCGCGAGCGGCCCGGCGGCCGGCCGTCGCGCACCCACAGCGCTAGGCGCATCGTGCTCCGATGCGTCGCGGAGAACCGGCGGATCCGGCGTTCGGCCTTCTTCACCAGCGAGTCCTGCGCTGAGCGGATCGCGTCCGCCGAGGCCGGGTTGTCGCTGGTGTAGCCGAGCATGTGCGGCGGCACCGACAGTTGCGAGGACATGATCCGCGCGTACAGATCGATGATTTTCGTCTGGCCGGACGGGTCGTGGGCGGCGAACTGGCCGACCTGCGGCACGTTGCCGTCCTCGTCCCGCTCCAGCGCCAGGACCCGGCCGATGTACGTCTCCCACGCGCTCTTGGCGTGGCCCTCGGCGTCCTGGAAAGCGGACTCCGACGCGCCGAGGATGTAGCGCTGCGGCGCCCCGAAGAACTCGCTCGCGACCTCGATGCCCATCAGCCGCCGGCACGCCGCGTCGGTGACCGACATGACGTCCGGGGTGATCTCGCTCATCCCGGTGCGGTCCCCGGTGCGCTGCCGGTTGGCCATCCTCAGCACCGGCACCATGCCGAGGCCATGGTCGTCGCGGTCGATGACCGCCCATCCGCCGGCCGGATCCGGGACGATCTGGATCGTCGCCTCCGGCAGGTACAGCGTGGTGAGGCGCTCTTCGGGTCCCAGGCCGTAGGTGCGGAGCCGGTCGCCGCGGCACTCGCGCAACGCAGCCAGGACGGTACGGGTGCGGGCGTCCCACAGGACGGTCATGTCCATCGGCGACTCGTAGGTGATCAGCGGCAGGCTGTCGTCGTCGCCCGAGCCGACCGTCACGTACTCCCGCCCGTACACCAGGGCATCGGTGTGGGCCAGGGAGCACTCGTCGAACAAGTCGTTGGCGTCGGCGATCTCCGCCAGGTCGGCGGCGTCCGCGCCGTCGGCCCACCGGAACGCCTCCAGGTCCAGGCGATGTTCCAGCGCCTCCACGCCGATCCTCGGCCAGCCGATGACCGTGTGCAACCCCTTGAGCTGCGGCGGGATACTGATACCCAGATCCCTGATCAGCTGCCGGCCGTTGACGTAGGAGTCCCTCAGCTCCAGCTCCCAGCGCCCGCCCTGCAGTTGGGAGCGCATGGCGGTGACCAGGTCCAGCTCGTCCGGGGACAGGTAGGTCAGCGGGAGTGCCGGTGCATAGGCGCTCATCGTCATCGCAGCACCACCACCCTTCCCTTGCCCCGGGCCCGCTGGGCCTTCACCCACGTCGGGGAGTTCATGACCATGCGCCGCAGCATCCGCGCGCCGATCGCGCACACCGCCAAGTCGACCTTGCGGGCCGACTCCCGGTTCTCCTTGCCGATCGTGTAGCCCCACGCGTTCGTGCGGCGGCGCGCGTTCGCCACGTGCTGGCGCAGCAACTTGTGGCCGTCGTGAGTCAGCTGGCGCTCCAGAACGTCCCGGTAGAACCGGTCAACGGCCTCGGTGAACACCTGCTGGCGGCGCCGGTCGCGCATGTCCCACATCACGGCGTGCTGGCCCTGCCCGGACGGAACCGCCTTGAGCCGCAGCCGTTTGCCGTACCGCTGAGCCCATGCGTCGATGTAGCCGTCCCAGTAGCGTTCGCCGTCCGCGTCGTCCTGTCCGGCGCCCGGGTCGGCGAAGAACGCGAGCGGCCGGTAGCGGGCGAAGACCTGCTCGACGACGCCGTCGACCTCCTCGCGCGGCACTCGCCACGGCCGGTCCTGCGGCCAGCCCGCCGGCCGCTGCCACACCCCGAACGTCACCACGTGCCCGTCCGACATGCGGCAGCCCACCAAGCCTGTGGCGTCGTCGCTCTTGGATCCGTCGAAGAACAGCACCAGCTCGTCACCGTCCCCGAGTTCGATGCCCTCGTGAGGGCACGCGTCCCACTCGTACGGCGCGAGGTAGGCGTCCTCGGCGGCAACGATCTGGTTGAACCAGAACCGGCGCGAACGCGATGGCGGGTTGCGCACGTCCAGGATCGACGCCCTCAGCCGCTCAACGTCCAGCCACTTCGAATCCCCGCGCACCGCCAGCAGCGTCGGGACGATCCACTCATCCGTCAGCTTCGCCTCGGCCGGCGCCTCCAGCGAGTCGTAGAACAGGCCGGTGTCGACCGCCCGCCCGGCGGCCGCCGACTCGTACGCCTCCCTCGTCCGCTCCGCCACCGAGTCCTCGCCGGGCTCGTAGGCGTTGGTGTTCGCCAGCGTCCGGGCCGAACCGTCCGCGCTCTTGGTGGCGTTGCGCTCGATGACCGCCGCCATCTCATGGCCCCCGTTCGCCTCCACCCAGTGGTGCGTCTCCCCGAGGGACACGAAAGTCGGCCGGCCGCCTTCAAGGGCGCGCGGGGAGGAGGTGACCGCCTCGATCCGGGCCCTGCCCTTGTCGGCATAGATGATCTCCTTGCCGAGGTCGATCCGGTACTCGTCGATCGCCCGCTTCGTGAAGATCGATGGGAACAGGGTCATAGTGTTGCGGGTCTGGTCCTGGCTGACCGCCGCAATCTGCACCCACGCCGCCGGGTGCTGCACCCCCAGCGGCTGGCCCGCCGGGACGCCCCACTCGTTGCCGTCCTCGGCGACGTCGCCGAACCGGCACGGGCCGACGAACTCGAACGCCGACCAGGTCGCCACCAACGGGTCTTTGCCCCAGCCCTTGAGACGCTGGATCACTCCGTCGCGCCACAGGAACCGGTTCGTGGCCGGGTCCATGGCGTACCACCACAGCGTCAGCCGGGCCTGCTCCGACGTGTACCGCCACGGCGCCCCGACGTGGTGCTGCAGGTAGGTGGCCGTCCAGGCCAGGGCCTGCCAGCCCAGCGTGTACTCCGGCAGCGCGAACCGCCCGTCCGCACTGCGGCGCCACGTCGGACCGATGACTGCGGGCTCGACGACCTGAGGAACCGTTTCCTCAGCCACCGAGCGTGGCCCGGTAGTCGGCCAGCGCTGTCACCGCCGCCGGGGCCTGCTGCACAACAGTGCGCCGTTCCAGTTCGATCCGCACCCGCCGGCGGTCGCCCTCCGTCGCCAGCAGGGTCGCCATCACGCTGTTCAGCGCGGCCACCAGTTGTCCGTTCGGACGCTCCGCCAGCAGCACCCGCGACATCAGCTCAGCCGCGTACCGGGCGGTCGCCCAGTCCGACGGCTGGTAGAAGCAGGCCTGCCCGGAGTCCTGCAGCGACAGGTACCAGTCGGCGGCGATCGGATGCCACAGGGCATCCGGCTCGGGCAGGTCCGGCAGGTCGTCGGGGCGACCGGCCGGCACGGTGGTCAGCGAGCCCTTCTCTTCCTTGGAGCGGTGCCCCATCCGCTCCTGGGAGCGCTTGGGGATCGGGCCGCGTGCACCCATGGTGACCTCCCGGGTCGACGTCGGAGCGGCCGCCTCCGGGGCGGCGATGCGAGTAGCCCGGAGCCGCAGCGGTCCACCAGGGACGGCTTACGCCTCAGGCCTCGGCGACCGTGGGGCGGTCGCCT
The DNA here is from genome assembly GCF_042720345.1 of Kitasatospora sp. NPDC058478. Lineage (NCBI taxonomy): Bacteria > Bacillati > Actinomycetota > Actinomycetes > Kitasatosporales > Streptomycetaceae > Kitasatospora > Kitasatospora sp. NPDC058478. The sequence continues at coordinate 57,713 of NZ_JBHXML010000010.1, forward strand.
TTGCGTAAGTTGCAAATCAGGTGGGTGCACCGGGTGTTCGCCTTGGTGTGCTCACCGCGCCTGGCCAGGGGGATGATGTGGTCGAGCGATGGTGACGCCGGGTGCGGGAAGACGGCGGTCCGGTCTGTCCCACGACCGCACAGCCCGCAGACCCAGTTGTCGCGCTCGAAGACCTCCACTGGATCGAACCGCTCGGCACCGACCTCGGCTTCCGCAGCCCGCCGGGCCTGCACGTAGGGCCGCATCCGGGCGGCGTGCCACCGAGCACGACAGCCTGGGGATCCGCAGTGTGCAGGTCGAGGTCTGGCCGCCTCGAACTCTGACTGGCAGAACCCGCAGGTATGGGAGTTCGGCTGCTTGCGCCGACGGATGCGTGTCGCTTGGCGCCAGAGGGACAGGCGGCCGTCCTGAGTGGCACGCGAATCGCAGGCCCGAGCTCGGCACACCGCAGAGCAGTAGCGGGGCATCGGCCCTCTTGCCGGTCGGACCAGGTCCGTTCCACACCAGAGGCAGAGGAGCACGGCACCTCCACCCAAGCCGACGGCCGCGCCATGGAAACCCGGGCGGAACCTCGCGTGCTATACGGCTCCGATCAGCGGGAAGGCCGGTAGGGGGGTGTACCCCCAGGGGGTTAAGCCTCTTACTGGTCGGTAACTAAGCTCTTGAAATGTCCGTTTCGGCCGCATTTGGAAAGGAGTTGCCGCCGGTCCATATGTCCGTTTCACCCCATCTGTGGACCCGGCCATTGGTCACTCTCGGTGCGCTGGATTGGCAGCTTCCGGTGACGGACAGTGGTCACGGCCAGCGGCCTGGCGAGCCTCGGTACCGCTGCCTGACCGGCTGCTCGCCCGGCCCGACCTCCTGGCCCGACCGGCCCTGTGGGCCTGGGTTCGGGCGCTGGTGATCATGCTGGTAGAAGCCATTCGACGGGGCCGACAATGACCCTCAACCTGCCACCCGAAGCCCCCGCCGGCTTCGGCAGCGCGGCGTCACCCGTCGCCTGGGGCGCTCAGTCGATCCCGGCAGTGGCTTGAGCAGCGAGGGGAGGCGTCGGCGCTGGCGGCCCGACTGCGATCGGCCATGGCTTGGCCGTAGCGCAGATCCCATCGCGCCCGGCCCAGGATGGCCTGCTGGCCAGCTCAGGAGGAGATGGTGCCCGGGTGTGGCTCCGGGGGCCTGCGCGTGGTGGTGCGGGTCTGGGCGGCGGCTTGGCCGCCCTCGCGGGCGCTCTTGCGGTCGTGGCAGGGCCCGCAGACGCCTTGGAGTCCCGCGGGCCGGTGGTCGTCGGTCTTGGGCTTGATGTGGTCGGCGCAGGTGCTCGGTCGCACCCCGCACAGTACGCAGATCGGGTCCCGGGCCAGAATGCCGGCCCGGATTTTTGCCCAGCCGGAAGGCAGCCGGGCTTTTCGATCGGAGCCCGCCCACCCCCCGTTCATTTGATGGTGTGGCCGTTCTCGTCGAACCAGGCGATCTCTTTGACCTGGAGCGTCGGGATGAAGCAGGCGGGCGCCGAGAAGTCGTCTGGCACCCGTTGGACGGTCAGCTCCATTCTCACCGCCCCCATGGGGGCATCCTCCATCTGCATTTCTACGACGGTGATGCCCTCGGAGTCGGGATGCGGGTGCCGGCCCAGTTCGACTCCGGCAAGGAGGCTACGGACGCGATCGAAGGAGTCGAGAAGTCGGTCATCGACCCAGAGTTCGACTGGGTCCAGGCTCGACCTGTGGGGAGCGACCACGGTTCTGGTTCCTTCGGTCGGTTGGCGAGTGCCTGACGGGTGCCCTCTTCGAGGGCCCGCTGAAGCGGTTTGAGTCTAGCGACGCCGGAAGATCATCACGATGGCGATGCGCTCGCCGCCGAGGGCCTTGCCCTCTCCGACGGCCATGTGCTGCAGAGACCAGCCAACTTCTTCGATGCCCTGGATCTGTTCGGCCATGCCGGGCATTGAGCCGGTCGTCATGGACTTGATGTTGGCTTCGATGGCCTTGTAGACGAACACGGCATCGCCGCGTTCGTGGGCTTCGGTTGCCTCGCGGGTCGCGGTGCTGCCTTTGGCTTTGTTGATGAACCCCATGCTGGCCTCCTGGTGGCTGGTGGGGCCACGGTGCCAGGTGGGCGGGTCGGTCGGGGAGTGGCTTGATCGATTCGTAACTCTTCTTATGCCGCCGCGACTTCTCCGACGCGCCATCCGGGCCGGCGGCCACCGCGTGCGGGCCGGGCCGCGCCGTTGCGCCAGGTGTGGTGTTCGGCGTGGGCTGCGGTGGGCAGGTGGTAGAGCAGTTGGCCGCCGGGGATGTTGAGCGCCTCGATCAGGCCCTCGAACACCCACCGTTTCACCGTCGATTCGCTGACGCCGAATGCTTCGGCGGTGGCGGTCCGGTCGGCGATGTCGGCCGGGTTGATCTGGTTGAGTGGGGGGTTCGGGTAGCGGACCATCGGCACCTCCCCGGGCAGCACGAAGGCCCCGAGGCGTGGTGCCTGCGGGGCCTTCGAAACAAATCTGGGCAGGGACTACCTGCTGCAGTCGAGGTTACGACGGGAAGCGATCACTCCGCAAGCGGCATGGCCGATCAGGCGTCGGGCGCTCACTCGGGCCGGTAGTCGGGGTGCTCGGCGTAGCCCGGCGCGGCAACCTCGGCGGACAGCACCTTGCCGTCCGGCGTGGTGCTGATGGCGTACTCGTCGCTCCCGCCTCCGAGTACGTGCCACGGACCGGTAGTCGCTTGGCGCGCATTCTGCTCGTCCTCATCGAGGCGGGCGGCGAGGAACGCCACCAGGTCAGCAGTCACCCGATCGCTCGCAGCGCGACGATCAGGCTGCACCAGATGGCTGCGGCGAATGCGGACTTGGCCATGACCTCCACGAATCCGGGGGCCTGGATCCAACTGCGGATGATGCGCGTCATGTGTCTATCCTCTCGCGGGTCCGTCCGCCCCGGGTAGTACCGGGGCGGACGGTGTAGTCGGCCTACTTGGTCGGCGGCTGCGGGTTCGGCTGCGGCCAGATGACGCTGGCTCCGTTGCCGCGTTCGACAACGATGGGTTCAGGCTGCTGCGGGTCCTGCTGGGCGGGGCCGTTGGCGTACGCCATGATGGCGGTCTCCTCTGCTGCTGTGCGGTGGGTGGAGGGCCCGGGGCGGCCGCACCGCCTGCCAGCAAGCCGGCCGCCCCGGGGCGAGGTCAGTTGGTGCTGGCGTGCAGGGCCTCGACGGCCCAGTTCTCGCCGCGGTCGGCGGCTTCGGTGACGGCGGCGTTGATCGCGGGCCAGGGTCGCTGGCCGTTGCGTTCGGCTTCGAGGCCGATGTCGACGAGGCGGCTGGCGGTGGTGTCGGTGAGACGGAAGGTTCGCTGCAGGATGGCGATCATGGCGGCGCGGGCTGCGGCTTGGTCCGTGGTCATCTTGGGTCTCCTCAGGGATTGGTGGTCGGTGGGTCAGCGCTCGATGACGGGCCGGTTCAGGTCGCGGTGGTGCAGGTCGACGGTCCAGCCGCGGTTGAGGAGCAGGGCGGCGATGCGCATGCCGGCGGCGGGTGCCCTGTGGCGGCCGCCGGTGCACGCGGTGGCCACGGTGATGTTGGCCTGGTTCCGGCCGGGGCCGGTGGCGTAGTTGATGATGTCGGCGACTGCGCGGTCGAGGCGTTCGCGGACTCCGGGGGTGGTGAGGACGTGGTCGACGACGTCCTGGTCGAGTGCGGTGCGCTGGCGCATGGTCGGGTCGATGTGGGGGTCGAGGTAGGGCCGCATGTCGATGAGCGGCAGGTCGGTGTCGGGGGCGGGTGCGTGGCCGAGGCCGAGGGTGATGATCTGGATGGTCGGGGCCATGGCGTTCTCCTTGGTCGGGGTGATGGGCTGGTCGGTGGGGTGGTCGGTCAGGCGGCGCCGACCGAGTGGACGACGATCGTGCGGGCCGGATCGGTGGGGTGGGGCACGGTGGTGAACTTCCTCTGGGGCTCGGTCTCATCGGCGTTGTTGGCGTTGGCGTTGGCACTCTGACCTGCGCCAACGGTGGCAGCAACGCGGGGAGCGGGGGCGTCCTGGGAGGGGGAGGGGAGCGACGGCACGTCCTGGTGGTGGACGCCGGGCCCGTTGCCGTCCGGTGTACGGACCCCCTCGCGGAACGGGATGCCGGCCTCGGTGAGCAGGACCTTGACGGCCTTGGTGGAGGCCTCCCAACCGGGGTGGGCGGCGGCCAGATCGGCGGCCAGTCGGGTGTGCAGAACGGAGCTCCCGGAGGCGGTCAGGGAGACCGTCAGGAGGTGGGTCTCGGCGGGTGTCGGGGAGGTGGTTTCGGGCTCCTCCTCCTGGTCCTCGTCGGCGGCCTCCGCGATGCCGGGGTCGGGGTCGGCGGCGGGGGTCTGCCCGGTGGCCTTCTCCGGCGCGGTGGTGTTGCCGAGGATGAGGGCGGCGATCACCCACAGGGTGAGGCCGCCGGTGATGGCGACTCCGGCGTAGTGGCGGACGGCGGGGATGCCAGCCAGCACGACGGCCGACACGACGGCGCATCCGGCGGCGACCAGGACGGGGTGGGTCGGGCGCTCGCGTTTGAGCGCGTCGAGCACAGTGGTGCGCTGTTCCGGGTCCTCGATCTGCTGGGCCGTGCTGTGCCGCTTCTTCCATGCGGCGAGGGTCTCAGCGTGCTCGGCGCGGGCATCGGAGTGCCGGGCCTGGACCGGGGCCAGCATGCGGCGGTTGCCCCAGCGGAGCGCGGTGAGGGTGAGGCCGCCGAGGTAGGGGTGGACGGGTCGCTCCCCCGCGAGGTTTTTGAGGGCGGCCACGCGCTCTTCGGGGTCCTCGATCCGTTGCGCCTTGGTACGGCACTCGCGCCACGCGGCGAGGGCTTCGGCGTGTACGGCGAGCGACTCGGCGAGGTGGTTGTCCATCAGGCACCGAGCCCGTGGAGCAGGGAACCCAGGACGGTCACCGGGACGGCCAGCAGCCCCCCGGCGGTCGACAGCGCGCCGGGCAGCGCCACGCCGACGATCAGGTCCTTGGCCATGCCCGGCTTGGTGCCGAACCCGATCAGGATCAGGATCAGTGCGACCGCGCCGGCGCCGATGGGGCCGACGGTGCCGGACTGCGAGCTAATTGAGTCGCTGATGTTGGTGGACACGGTGCCGATCTGGGCCAGGGCCGTTCCGGCGCTGGCGGCGAGCAGGCCGAGGGCCGCGCCCCAGTAGATGATGTGGTGGTCCTTGACTGGCTGGAGCTTGCCGCCGCCCCGTTTGTGGATGACCAGCGCGACGACGATGAGCAGGATCATGCCGCCGGATCCGATGGCTCCGAACATGGTGGTACTCCTCTGGTGTGTGGTCAGTAGATGTGGAGCTGGTGGCCGGTGGCGGCCAGGAGGGGAGCGAGGCCGCAGGCGACGGCAAGGCCGGAGGCGACCGGGATGCGCAGGAGGATCAGCAGGACGACGGGCCAGCCGCGGACCTCGCTCACGCGCAGGCGTCCCATGTCGCGGGTGCGCACGTCGAGGCCCAGGCCGAGGGCGGCGACGAGTGCGCCGACCATGGGACCGCCCGGGGTGATCAGCGGCACGAGGCCGGTGACGTAGCCGCCGACCGCCGAGATCGCGGTGAGGATCGCCCAGCGGCGGAACCGCTTGGCGCGGTCGGACGGCCCGGCCACGCGGGCGGCCCGGCGCCGTTCCCGGCGGGCCCGGGTGCGGGCCTCGCGCTGGTCGGCGAGCTGTTGCTGACGGTGGCGCCGGGTGCGCTGGGTGGGGGTCTCCCCCGCGGCGGCGCGCGCTTGGTCCTCCTGGACCCGGGCGCGTTCCTTGGCGAGCTCGCGGTTGGCCTCCAGGCGGGCGGCCCGGTCCCCGGGGGTCTCGCTGATCCGCTCGGCCAGCAGGTCGGCGAAGCCCACGAGGTCGTCCCGGTGGCTGGGACCGGTGGGGGTGAGGATGTCCTCGACGCGGTGGCGCCGGGCCTTCTCCTGGTCGGTCTCTCCGACCTTGCCGAGTGCCGAGTCCATCCGGGCGCGCTGGGCGGCGAGCAGGGTCTCGTACTCCACCTGCTGACGGGCCTGGCGCTGGGCCTCGGTCTCGGTCAGCAACTGGCCGATCTGCTCCCCCACTTGGGAGGCGATCGCCGTGGCCTGCTCGGCGAAGAGCCTGCCGGCCGGGGCCCAGAATGCCTCGGCGGCGGCCTCCATCGAGGGCGGTCCGGCGGGGGCGGCGCCGACCGGGATCGGGGTGTAGACGGTGGTGCCCGGCTGGGCCGGGATGCGGGGGCCGGACTTGCGCCACCACTCGCCCACCGGCTCGGGGGTCGGCATACCGGCGGTGGGCGGCTCGGTCGGCGGCGGCGGGGGCGGGGGCGTGGTGGTCACCGCTCCTCCCCCTTGCGGAGGTGCCAGACGGCGAGGCCGGCGGCGATGGTGATGATGGGGCAGGCGATGGTGAGGAGCCAGTCCAGCACGGAGGTCTCCCAAGTTAGGAGTTGCGCCACCAGGCGCGGGGCGGCGGGTTGTTGTCGAGCGCGGTGCTGCGGCGGGTCTTGGCGTTCATGGCGGCCTGTCCGGCGCGGTCGGCGTCGCGGACCGCCTTGGCCCGACGCTGCTGGCCGGACTCGGCGGGCTGGCCGCCGGTGAGCTTGGACCAGAGACCCATGGTCATCTCCTGGCGTGGAGGGTGGTCGTGAGGGCGCTGGGGGTGCGGGTCGCTCGGCGGGGCCCGCACCCGCGGTGGTGTCCTTCAGGCGTACCTTCAGGCGTATCCGCCGTTGCCGTGGCGGCGCTCGTACTCGGCGCGCTGCTGCTCGGCCTCGGCATCGATTGCCGTTGCAGCGGCCTCTTCGGCTTTGCGTGCGCGGTGCAGTGCAGTGCGGACGTACGCGGTGTCGGTGGCCATGCCTTGAAGTGCGAGGTGTTGCACGATGGTGGCGGGGGACGGCTTCGAGCCGCCGAGCCACCAGGCGATCTCCATCACGGCATCGGCTTTGCTCATGCCGTTGACCTGGGGCGCATCGCCGCGCATCGCCCGGGCGGGGTCGAGCGCGGGTTGCTCGTCGACGGCCGGCGGATGGGGTACCCGGTCGAGGGTGACGCTGGGGACTGCGGCGCGCTCCAGCAGCAGGGCGACCTGCCCCGGAGTAATGGTGACCTTGTAGGTGGCCAGGGTTTCGGCGATCTCGGCGTCGGTGGCGCCGGGGGTGGCGGCGGCGACGCGCTGAACGGCGGTGGCGGGTCCGAGTTCGGCGAACTCGGCGGCGATGATGTCCTCGGCGGTGCGGGCCGCGGGGGGTGCTGCGGTCTGATGCTCCGGTGATGCGCTGCTGGTCACGTGGGCTTCGGCCTGGCCCTTGAGGGCGTCGTAGGCCTTGCTGCCGGCAAGGAGCCAGCCGAGCGCGCCAAAGGCAGGCATGCGCATCGGGATCTCGCCGCGGGCCGCTCGGGCGGTGGCTCGTTCGGCGGTCCAGGAGAGCGCGGAGACGACGAGGAGGCCGATGGCGGGAGCGGCGTACAGCACTTCGGCGGGGCGGCCGCCGTCGGTGAACTGGGCGTGCACCAAGTTGAGGTAGATCGACACGCCGGCCATGCCGAGGGTGGCGAGGATGGGTCCGGCGGCGGAGCGTCCGGCGCGGACGGCCTCGCTGGCGGATCGCAAGCACAGGTAGGCGACGCCGTCGAAAACCAGGCCGGCGGTGAGGGCGAGCGGGCGGGGGACGTGGTAGTGCCTGGCGACGACGTAGAGGGACCAGCCGGCGGTGAGGGCGGCGGCGGTGCGGACGAGGGCCATGGCGGCGGTCCAGCCGTAGGCGCTGGTCTCGGGGGGCGAGGCTGTGGTGGTCATGGTGGTGAGCTCCGGGGAAGCGGGGCAGTTGGTCGGGAGGACAGCGGCCTGGGTGGTCTAGGCGGCCTCCGCGTAGAGGCGCTCGGCGGCGGCCCGGGTGGCCTTGTAGGACCAGAGGCCGGTGGTGAGGGCGGGCGCGTCGGGGGCGTAGACGTACACGGCGATCCAGCGGCTGGTGGTGCGGTGCTGGACCCAGGCGCGGCGGGCGTCGTGGCCGGTGGTGGCGCGGTGGGCCTTGGCGACGTGGCGGCCGTACCAGGACTGCTGGCCGTCGGGGAGCTGGATGCCGAGGTGGGTGAGGTGGTCGCCGGTGCGGGTGAGGTCGCCGCGGTCGAGGGCGGCCTGCAGTCGGCCGTTGAGGGTGGCGTACTGGGTGGCCCGGGTGGTGTCACGGGCCTGGGTGGTGTTGCGGGCGCGGATCTTGATGGTGACGCGCATGGGTTCCCTCCCCTTGGGGGTGGCGGCTGGTGCCTACGTGACCCATACTTGCATCATGAAGTTGCAACGTCAAGATGCATCATTGAGATGCAAGAAGCGTATCTATCAGGGCCGCACCCGACCGTGGCATCATCGGGGCATGACCAGCACCGAGAGAGCGCAGCAGGCAGCGCGCGACCAGCTCGCCGAGCTCAGTGCTGCCTACGCCGAAGCCGAGTCGAAGCTCGAAGCCGCCCGCGAGGCGCTCAACGACGGCATCGTCGTCGTACTCAAGGCCCGCACGCTCGGTCCGTCCGAAGTGACCCGCATCGTTCCGTACGAGCGCCAGCACGTCGGCCGGATTGCCAAGGCCGGCGGTGTCCCTCCCCTGCGCGAACGCACCGTCGTCAGCGCCAAGCCGGCCGCCCCGGGGTCTCCTTCCACCTGACGCATTCCCCGCGCATCACGGCCCCACCCGGATGTTCGGGTGGGGCCGTTGTCATGCCGCTGACCTGCAGCGCATCAGGCGTGCATCAGTGGCGCATCAGGGGTTGGCCGGGCGATCGTTGGCAGTCACGCTGCGGCGAGTTCGGCGAGGGTGCGCTCGGCGCGGTCGGCGTACTCGTCGACGGTAAGGACGGCTCGGCAGTCGAGGGCGGAACACTCGCGCATCCCGTCCGGCCGGGTCGCGACAGTCAGGAGCTGGCAGCGGGGGCAGACCTGCCGGCGGGCTGGCGGCGCTATCGGCATGCCGGTGACGCGGTTGAGGTGGCCGTGGAGGCGTCCGATCTCGGCGGCCATGTCCCGGGCGTACAGGCGGCCGGCAGACCAGTCGAGGTGGAAGTCGAGCACCTTCACCGCGCGGCTGACGGTGCGCTCCCAGTCGTGGCCGGCGGGGCGGGTCCAGGCGGTCCAGTCGTTGGCGCGCTGCCGGTCGTTGAGGACGGTGCGGGCCCAGGAAGAGAGCAGGTCCAGGCCGGGTGTCTGGTCCTGGTCGCCGTATTCGTCGTGGACGGCCTCGGGGGCGGTGGGGCCGATCAGGGAGAGGGTGGCGGCGTTGCAGGGCAGCGGGGCGGTGCGGGTGGCGCCGGAGACGCGGGCCCCGCGCCGGCCGGCACCGGGCTGCAGGGCGAGGTGAGCGCGCACGATGAGCTCGGGCAGCTGGGCGAGCTGGGTGCGGAGGCGGTCGAGGTGCGGGGCGGGGAGCATCCGGTCTCCTGGTCTGCGCTGGTCTGGTGGGTCAGTTGGCGGCGGTGAGTGCCGCACTCGCGGCTATGGCGATCACGGCGGCGATGGTCGTGTCGGTAGCCCAGCGGAGCATGATCATCTTTTGGGCGCACAGGCCGGACAGAGCTACCAACCGGGCGGCGCGCCGGTCTTGCTGTACTTCCCCGGCGATGTCGTTGGGGTGGAGTTCTGCCCACTGGAGGTAGCTGCCGTCAGTGTTGCCGCCGAGGCGGGGGCGGATGACCATGGCAGCGAGGACCAGGGCCGCGCCGAGAACGGCGGCGGCGATGACGGTGGAGGCCGTGTGGGTGTGGCCTCCGCTGGTAGTGAGGCCGAGAGCCGCGGCGAGGATTCCGCCGGCGGACAGGAGGGTGGAGGCTTTGGTGTCGGTGCGGGCGATTTCGGCGGTGACGGTGGCGAGTTCGCGGTCGATCGGGTCGGTGGTCACGGGCTTCTCCTCAAGTGGGCTGGTGGCTGTCGAGGTGGGTTACGACTGCGTGTGCTCGCGGTGGATGTGGGCGATGCACTCGGCGTAGGCAGCCTGCAACTCGGCCTGCGGTTGGGCGGCCTGCTCGCAGGTCTCGGCCGGGTGGGCGGGGTGGTGGCAGTTGGGGCACAGGTCGATGTGGATAGTTCCGGTGTCGTTGCTGGTCATGCGGCGCTCCTGGGCTGGTGGGTGGCCGTGTCGAGGTTGAGTTGGCCGGTGCGGTAGGCAAGGACGACGGCGTGGGTGGTGCTGCGGGCGCCGAGTTTGCGGCGCGCGGCGGCGGTGCGGTCGAGGACGGATTTACGGCTGATGCCGAGACGGCGGGCGGTCTGCTCGCTGGTGTATCCGTCAGCGGCGAGGACGAGGGCTTCGATCTCGGCGGTGGTGAGGGGGGCTCCGGGTTGGGCGTGGATGGTCACGGTTGCGGCTCTTCAACGTCTTGGACGAGTACGTGGCCGGTGCGACGGTGCTTACCGTCGCGGGTGGTCGCCGACTCGTGGAGGTGACTGGCGAGGACGCTTCGGGGGCGTTTGCCGGTGGTGGCGTCGACGACGTCGGCGCGGTTGCTGCCGGGGGTGTAGTCGACGATGCGGATGGTGGCTCCGCCTCGGGGGTCGCAGGCGGTGTAGACCTGGCCGGGCTTGATCACGTTGACGTTCCTTGCCTGGGGATGAGGCCGCTGGTCTCGGCGGCCTGGCGTACGGGGTCGGGTGGCTCGGGTGGCTGCTGGGAGCGGCCGTGTGGGTGGAGGGCGAGGAGGGCGGCCCCAAGGCCGGCGCCGCCGAGGGCGCCGGCCAGGACCAGTAGGGGATCGAGGGTCACGCGTTGGGTTCGGTGGTGTGGTCGACGCACGTCCACGCGCCGTCTCGGCTCAGGGTCCAGCCGAGGAGAGTGGCGGTGATGGCGATCTTGATGGGGGCTCGGCTGGGGATGTCGAAGTTGGTGATCTTGATGCCGCAGCAGTTGGCGGCGATGGCGTGGAGACGGGGCAGTTCGTCGCCAGTGGCTCCTGGAGCGTCGTCCCAGATGACGCGGGTGTGGCCGCCGTGGCCGTTGATGGCAATGACGTCGTCGATGCCGGTCCACTGGACGGTGGAGGGTCGGTCGCCGGTCCAGCGGATGGTGACGGCGCCATCGGGCCACTGAACGCCGTGGGCGATGGTGCCGGTGCCGCTGATGCCGGTGATGTCGGTGTCGCGCTGGAGGGTGAAGAGGCGGGGTTGTTCGGTCACGGCTGGTCTCCGGGGGGCTGGTTGAGGTTCTGGATGGCCTGGTCGAGGGTGTGGGCGCCGAGCGCGCGGACGGCGCGGAGGCGGGCGTTGCGGACGTCTCGCTCAGGGAGGTTGAGGGCGCGGGCGATCTCGTAGTCCTTGTAGCCCTGGGCGCGGTGGCGGAGAACGTCCGCCTCGAAGGCGGTGAGGGCCCTGGTCACTGCTGGCCGCCGTTCTGGCCGAGCACCGTACGGGCCACGTCGAGGGCCCGGTGCAGGACCTCGTGGTCCGGGTCGTTCCAGGTGAGGCTGCGGATCATCGTGGCGGCCTCGTCGAGCAGGGCGGCGACGGGCTCGCTGAGGTCCGGGCTGATGCGGTGGTCGCCGTTCCGAATCTGTTTTGCGGCGGTGGCGAGTTCGTCGAGGGGGTTCGGGCCGTCAGCGAGGCAGGTGGGCAGGTCGGTCACGGTGTGTTCCTCCTGGTGGTTGGGCCTGCCGCCGGTAGGCGACAGGCCGGGGTAGGTAGTCAGCGGGTCTGGTTGGACCAGTACGCGTCGTGCCGCTCGCGGTTCGTGAGCTGGCAAAACAGCAGTCGGCACATGCGGCAGATCGGGCGGCACGGTGGCACTCCGGGTGCCAGCTCAGGGCCGGCCGGGGCCTCACAGCAGGTCTTGCTTGTGTCTGGGTGGATGATGTGCGACGCGCCGGCGTCATCAAGGCGGTCGGTGTAGCGGGGTTCCCAGCGGGTGAGTTCGGCGGGCGTGTAGGTCATATGTCCAGCCTGGCAGTGGAGTTGGGCCTGCCGCCGAGTGACGGCAGGCCGGGGCGGGTCAGCGGGACTGGGCTCGCTCGATGGCGCTGGCCAGGCTGGCGGCGAGGTCGGGGATCTCCATCTCGTCGATGCCGACCTCGTCCTCGATGGCGTTCAGGGCGGTCTCGATGACCTCGGTGAGCTGGTCGTGGTCCACGGTGGTGGCCTCTCCGGGGGTGGGCCGTCCGCGGTGACGGGCGGCGTTGACGGGCGTCAGCTGGTCGGGGTGCGGGCGGCGTCGATGGCGGTGGCGGTGGCGCAGGGCCACGGCTCGACGTAGTGGCCGCGGCGGGAGCATCCGGTGCAGATCTGCCAGCCGGCGTGGTCCTGGGGCTGGTGGAGCAGGCGGACGGCGGCGAGGGCGTCCAGTGCGGTGATCAGGCGTTCGCGGAGGCTGGGCGGGGTGTCGGTCACCGGACACTGCCGGCGGCGGGGGCGATCGTCTGCTGGAGCATGAGCTTCAGCAGCAGGGCGCCGATGGTCTCGCCGAGGTTGCCCTGCTCCGCGAGCCAGCAGTCGGCGTAGCCCTGCATGGTGAAGTCGCCGCCTTTCCAGCCCTGGTAGGTGCTACCGAGGGCTCCCCGGGCTTCGGCGAGCATGTCGCCGACGCGGACGTTGGCGGCGGGCTCGAAGGCGATGTCCTCGTAGTAGCCGCGGTAGGAGTGCGGGTTGGTGAAGCCGTCGGTGATGACGAGGTCGGGGTCGGCGGTTTCGAGGGTGGCGATGAGGTCGTCGAGGATCACGCGGGTCTCCGTGGTGGGTGTGTGTGGCGGCCGGTGGGTGCCGGCCGCCGAAAGTGGTGTGCAGGTCAGGCGGCGGCCTGGAGGTCTTCGCCGGTGATGGATTCGACCAGGGCGCTCATCAGGACTTCGGCGGCGGGCGGGGTGACGGCGTTGCCGTACTGGCGGACCTGCTCGCGCTTGGTGCCGAGCACGGTGTAGTCGGTGCCGAAGGCCATGGCGGCGCCGATCTCGCGCGGGCTGAGCATCCGGAAGAGGCATTCCTCGACTGCGAGTTCCGCCGTGACGAGGGCGTGCCGGTCGACGCTCGTCACGGTCGGTGCGGGCTGGCCGGTCGGTCGGGCGGTGCCGTTGCCGTAGTACGGGACGAGGAGCGCCTCGGTCTCCCGGGTGGTGCGGGCACGGAACGGTTCGTCAATGGGGCGGGCTTCGTCGTTCCAGGTGCCGCCAGCGGGAACAAGCATGGGCGGGGCGACCAGGCCGTGGTGATTACCCGAGGCGCAGACGGTGGCGAGCGGGTCGGATGCGGGCCGGTGGTCGGATCCGCCGCCGCGCAGTTCGGCGAGGAACGGCTCGAACCAGGCGACGCCGGTCTCGTTGCGGGTGGTCATGGTCCGCAGCGGACCGTCTGCCGGTGCGGCGGCCTTGCCTTCGCGGCCTTCGACGGGGACTGCGAGCGGGCGGGCGTACTTGGCGAGGCCGGCCCGGATGCGGGCGAGGGTCTTGGTGGCGAGGGGCTTGGTGCGGTCGCCGATGCGCTGGCCGGGCTGGTTCCAGTCGATGGCGGCAGCGGCCGGGAGGGCCCACGGCTCGATGACGGCCCAGCAGCCGGCCACCGGGCAGCGGTAGACGTACTGGGCGCGGTAGCGGCCCCACACCCGGTCGGGGTTCTTCCAGGACTGCACCGCGTGGACCCGGCCGTGCGCGGGGCACGAAGCGTCCGGGCGGGTCCACTTCTCGACCTCGGGGGCGCGGTTGCCGGTCCGCCAGTACAGGACGTACATGCGGTCGCGGGACTGCGGGGCGAGCGGGGTGCCGAACCGGGGCCTGGCGTGCATCGAGTTGAGGTAGACGATCTGCATGTCGTAGCCGAGGGCGCGGATCGCCATGCACCAGGCGTCGAAGAGGGCCCAGTTGCGGGCGTCGACGACGTTCTCGACGGCGCCGCCGAGAACGGGCCGGCCGCGCAGGCTCATCGCTTCGAGATAGCGGGGGACGTCCCACATGGTGGCGCGGGAGCGGACGGCGGCTTCTTCGGGGAGGACTTCGCCGAAGAGGTCAGGCTGGCGGTCGGCGCCGCGCTTGACGCCCTTGGCGACGGAGTGGTTGGTGCACTCCGGCGAGGCCCAGAGGAGGTCGGTGCGGGGGTAGCGGCGGAAGTCGATCTGGCTGATGTCGGCGCAGTCGTGGCGGACGTCGGGGAAGTTCTGCTGGTGGGTGTCGACGGCGAGCTGCCAGTGGTTGGCGGCGGTGGCGACCTGGAGGCCGGGGATGTTGTGCATGCCCTGGCTGGATCCGCCGGCGCCGCAGAAGAAGTCGGTGACGGTGAGCACGGGTGGTCTCCCTGGTGAGTGGGTGGTGTGGCGGCCCTTCTGGGGCCCTGCGGGTGTTCGGGTGGTGTTGGGTGCCGGGTGGGCCGTGCGCGGCCGTTAGGGGTCCGGTCCTGGCCGCGCACGGGGCCGTCAGGTCGCGGGCTTCCGGTGGGTGGCGAGTTCGGTCAGTAGGACGCGGCCGACTTCGCGGTTGGTCTCAGTGGCGGCGTGGGCCTCGGCCAGCTCGGCGGTGAGGCGATGGACGTCGGCGGCGAGCAGGCGGGCGGCGCGCTGGTTGGACTCGGCGACGGCGCGCTCGGTCGCCAGCTCGGCCTGGAGCTGTTCGACGGCCTCGATGGCGCGGTCGCGGCCGTGTTCGGTGATGTCGAGGTGCTCGCGGGCGGTGCTGGCGCGAGCCTTGGCGGAGTGCCAGGCGGTGCGAAGTCGCTCGTTCTCGGCGCGGAGTTGGGCGTTCTCCAGGGCATGCTCGGCAACGTCGGCGGTGCGCTCGTCGATCCGGTCCTCCAGCTGCCGGACCCGGGCGACGAGGACGGCGATGTCCTGGTGGGCGTTGACGACGAACTCCAGGTCAGCGTCGGCTTCTTCGCCGTCCCCGAAGACGAGCGAGCCGACGATGGCACCGGTGCGGCCGATGAGGGTGTCCTCGCCGAGCGGGCCGCAGTGTTCGCGGCGCCACGGTCCGGGGGTGGCGGCAGCGAGCCGGGCCTGGATGGCGCCGAGGTCGAGGGGCGGCGGGGTCATGGTCAGGCCTCCTGGGCGGTGATCGTGGTGCCGGAGAAGTCGACGCCCTCGTACCGGTCGTCCGCGTCGTGGTTGTGGAGGGCTTCGATGGCGTCGGTGATGGCGTGGCGGACGTCGGAGAGGGCGTCGGTGTAGCCCGCAACGGTGCCGCGGGAGTCGGGGTCGTCGTCACCGACCTCGTTGGCGGTCATGTCGGGGATCGCGGCGACGGCCTTGAGCGCGGCGATCAGTTCGTCGACGGGGACGAGTTCGATGACGGTGGCGCCGTCGTGGCCGTGGATTTCCTTGACGTGGCCGAGGTGGTCCCAGACGACGGTGGAGCCGCGTTCGCCGCGCCAGCGGACGACGGCGCGGGACTTGCCGGCGGCGGGGAAGAGGACGCCGTCCGCGACGATGCCGGTGCCGGAAACGCCGGTGACGTCGTGGTGGCGGCGGAGGATGAACGGCTGGGCAGTGACGGGCGGGAGAGCGTCGAGGTAGGCGGTGATGCGGTCGGCCTCGGGCTGGGGCTGGTTCATCGGCTGGTCTCCTCGGTGGTGGGCCTGGTCGTTCCGGGCGCGCCGTCCTGCCACGTCCACGAACGTCCCGGGTCGCCGACCGGAGCGGCCTCGTGCCACTGGTCGCCCGGATGTGCGGCCTTGGTGCAGGGCATGGGGGCGTCGGCGGACGGCGGGGTGAACTCGGCGGGGCAGGGCTCCTCGCGCAGGTCGATGTGCTTCAGGCTGATGCCGCCGCTGTAGTCGTCGATCAGGACGACCGGTTCGCCGTGGCCGAGGTTCCAGGCGATGGAGCGGGTGCGGGTCTCCAGGCGCTTCGAGCGGAACTCGGCGAAGGCGGGATGCTCGGGGCGAAGGTCGGGGTAGGCGGTCACGGGCGTACCGACCGGGTAGGTGGCGTTCCACTGTTCGGCTGTCAGGTTGCTCACCGGGCACCGTCCTTGTTGCGGCCGGCGATGGCGACGGTGGCGAGGAGCCACGCGGTGATGTAGGCGGTGAGCCAGATGCGGGCCCAGGTCGGGGCGGTGCCGGTGATAGCGATGTAGGCGGTGGGCGGCAGCTGGATCATCACGCTGAGTACGGCGCTGGTGGATCCGCTGACGGGTCGGGTGCTCATCGGGTGGTCTCCTCGGTGGCGAGCAGGTCGGAGGCGGCGTCGCGGATGCGGGCAGGGGCGAACCAGACGAGGGCATCCGGGTCGATCAGGTCGGCGACCGTGCCGATCAGGGGGCGGGCGGCGGCGAGGTGGTCGGGGAGGCGGTCCGAGGCGGCTCGCTGCTGGGTGGCGGCCTCGGCAAGTACCTCCTTGCGGTAGGCGTCGAGGAGTCCCTCCGGGGTGCGGCCGTTGTTGGCGCACTCGGTGAAGCTGATGACGTCGAGCAGGAGTTCGCGGGTGGTCACGGTCGTCTCCTCAGGTGGCAGGACGGATTAGCGGGTGGCCATGTGGAACAGCGGGGTCGCGGCGCGCTGGAGGCGGGTGGCGGCCACCTGGAGGGCACGAACGGTTGCGCGCATTGCCTCGTCGACTTCCCGGACCGCGTCGGCCGGGTCGGTGCCGTCGTCCATGCGGATCTCGTTGGCGCGCTGGCGGGCGGCGATCTCCCAGGTGAGCTGTTCCAGGGCCTGCGGGAGGTGCTGGAGCAGGTTGAGGACGGTCTGGGTGGTGGCGCTGATGACGGGCGCGGGGATGCCGGTCTCGGCTGTGGCGTGGTTGAGCTTCTCGACGGCGTCGCGGGCGGTACGGGCGGCGACGGTCGGGTCGGTGGAGCGCTTGGGCATCGGGGTCTCCTCAGGTGGCGTTGCGGGTGACGGTGGTGAAGCCGCCGTGGATGGTGATCGAGATGAGGCCGGGCTGTTCGTAGTGCCACTCGGCGACGTCGGTGAACGGCAGGTCGCGGTCGATGAGGCGGAGGCGGGCCCAGATCGGCATGTCGGCGGGCGGCTGGGCGTCGGGGAAGACGGTGCGGGTCATGGCGGTCTCCTCAGGCGGCGGGTTGGGTGGTCTGGTGGACGAGCCAGGCGTCGAGCCGGCTGGGGTGGCTGCCTCCGGCGTGGGGGCGGCCGGTGGTGCGGAGGCGGCAGGGGGTGCCGTTCTTGGCGCGGCAAGTGGGTACGGGGCAGGGGATGGCCCATTCGGGCGGCCGGTCGTGGTGGCGGAGGCCGGCGGGCATCGGGGCGCCCATCACGCGGCCCGCCGGCGCCGGTCCTGGCCAGCCATGACAACGACGTCGGTCATCTCGGTGAGGCGGGAGACGATGCGGTCGCCGAGGACGATGTCGAGGCCGGGGCCCAGGACATTGCCCTCCCTGTCTCTGGGTGCCTGGGTGGAGTAGTTCGAGGTGAAGATCGTTGGCCGGCAGGCGTTGTAGCGCTCGTTGATCAACCGATACGTGATCTCCTCCACCCACTCGGACGCCTTGGCACTGCCGAGGTCGTCCAGCAGCAGGAGCGGAACGCGGGTGAGGCGGCCGAGTTCGTGTTCGGTGCCGTTGGCGGATCCGCCGGGACGGAGCCGGCCGTACATGTCGGCGGCGGTGGTAGCGATGAGCTCGTATCGGGCGGGGCCGGCCTCGGCGATCATCCGAAGGGCGGCCCAGGCCTGGTGGGTCTTGCCGGTGCCGGTGGTGCCGGTGAGGAGAAGGGACCGGGCGTCGGCTGGGTTGGTGGCGACTTGCTGAGCCCAGGCGGTGACTGTGGGGTCGGTGACGATGCGGGCGTTGGCGTACCGGCGAGGTACGGCGGCGGTCCAGCGGGCGAGGGCGAACTCGGCGCGAATGCGGTGGTGGTAGTCGGGGTGGCCGGGTTCGTCGGGGCTGGGCATGTCGTCGACGGGGCCGCGGCCGGGGAGGTCGATGCCGCGGGCGTCGAGGCGGGCCCGGAGGGCGGCCATGGCGGCGGCGGGGTTCATGCGCTGGGGCTCGGGCATCAGGTCCAGCCGTTCTTGTACACGGAGGGGTCGGGGTTGGTGTAGGGCTGCCAGCCATGAGGAGTTCCGCCGGCGACTGCTCGAAGCGGGGGCCGTTCGGCGTCGGCCGAGGGCAGCGGGGGCAGTTGGCACCAGCCGTTGAGGAAGTAGCGGGCCGAGTCGATGTCGCCGTGTTGGCGGTCCCAGGTGCGTCGGGCGTACTCGACGAGGGCCGGGATGCCGGACTTCTTGATCGCGGCGGCGAGCTTGAACCACTCGGTCTCGTTGAAAGGCCAGCGGACGACGACTCTGGCGAGGGTGAGTTGGTCGGAGAGCGGTCGGGCGAAGTCGGGGAAACCGTCTGCGTCGATCGCTCGCTCCCTCTTGGGAGCTGGGTATGGAGAGTGTGTGCCGGATTCCGAACCACTAGCGGTCTGGATTTCGAACCACTCTGTGCCGGATTCCGAACCACTAGCGTGATCTTGGTCGGAGGCTTGCGGTTCGGAATCCGAACCACTGCAAGGAGCTTGCGGTTCGGAATCCGGCACACTGGTCAGGGCGTTCGAGGCGCCTAGCGGTCCGTAATCCGAACTGCTAGAAACGGCCCTCCGGACGTAACCAACGGCTTTCGACAGCCGGTACAACGCCGACCGGGTGCCCTTCCCCGCCGCCACCAACTCCAGCTCGCCCGAGTCCAACGCGGCCTGCACGGCATCCCGAACGACGGAGCGGCCGGCGTTTAGCGCACCCATGAACTCGGAGTAGCTGACCTGTACCTCGCACGCCGGTGTCCGCACACGGTCAGCAACGGCCAACAGCGCGATCCGCGCGTTCCCTCGGGACTGGGAGTGCTTCCACACCCAGTCCATGGCGTCCAGGGTCACGTGCGGGCCTTCCGTAGGGCTGGTGAGGGTGGTTGGTGGCCTGGGGCGGGGGACGGTCACCCCGCCCCAGGCAGTCAGGCTGGTTAGGCCTCAGCGCGTTCGGCGGACTGCTCGGCGTGCTTCTGGCGCTTGGCGACGTAGGAGTCGATCCACGCCTGCGGCTGGTGGCCAAGCTGCTCGGCCTCGTCGAACGCGATCTCCGAGAAGTCGCCGGCGTCCAATTCCTCACGCAGGTCGGCGAGGGCCAGCTCGGTGGTCCGCGGGTCGATCACTCGCAGGACCTGCAGCAGCCGGTGTGCGATCCAGGCGTGGGCGCTGGCCTGGGCATGCGCGACCGTCACGGCCGGGTCCTCGCCACCGACCACCTCGTGCAGGTCCTGCGTCGAGATGAGTACCTGCTTGAGGAGTTCCTCGGTCATGGCCGGGGCCTCATCGCCACTAGCCTGCATCGGCAGATCGGCGTTCGGGTCGTTGGCGAGGCCGAGGGACCCGGCCCATTCGGCAGCGAGGGCGGCTCGGCTCGGGGCCTCGCCGCGAATCTGCCGGATCGGCATCTGCATGCCGAGGAAGTCCGGCCCGGCGAGGATGAACGGCGCCTCGGGGCTGGCCTGGGTGATCTGCAGGTGGCGGCCGGCCGCCACCCATCGGCGAGCAAACTGCGTGTCCAGGCCCGAGATGTCGACCAGGCTGACGGTGGGTTCCAGGTGCTTGTTGAACAAAGCCCGCCACGGGGCGTGGGCGCCGTTCATGGTCGGCAGGACGATGCGGCCCATGTTGCTGACCGCCGTCATTTGGCCCGGGGCGACGGTCAGTTCGATGGTGTCGCGGTGGCCGTGGGCTTCGGCCCAAGACTGCAGGTAGGTGACGTGCATGCCGCCGACGGTGGCCGTCCACTCGTCCTCGCAGGACCGCAGTCGGCGGCGGGCGACGGCGAGGGTGTAGCGGTCGGTGGCAACCGCGTGAAGGTGTGTGCCGTCGTTGTCGAAGTGGACGCTCGACAGGATCGGGGTGGAGCTGGCGGGCTTGGCCATGTGGGGCATGACCTGGCCGATGGCATCGGCGAGCTGGTGGGCGGGGAGGCTGGTCGTGGTGATGGCCACGGTGGTCACGGCTTCTCCATCGGGGTTGAGGGTGGTTCGGGGTGTCCGGCCTGCGCGGCCGGGGTGTGGCTGGTGCATCGGGGGCCCTGGATGTAGGGCCTGGCGGGCTGCCCGCAGTACTCGCGCACCGCGGGCAGCCACTGGCCGCAGGTCATCCGGGCGGCTGGTCGAGGCCGAGAGCGGCCAGCAGCAGGGACAAGTCCGCCTCACCCCGGGCCCGTTGGGCCACATACCGGCGGGCGCTCTCCTGGTTCTCCTCGGGTACCACAGTGGTCGTCAGCGAGGCGCCGTACGCCTCCGCCCGATCCGCCGGGTCCAGGCGCCTCCGGGCCGTCACGCCGCTACTCCAGCGCGGATCCAGCGGCCGACGGTCTGCACGTCAACACCCATGTACTGGGCGATCTCGCCCTGCGTCTCGCCAGTGCGGTACCGCATGCGGGCTTCCTGCTGTCGCTCAGCCTTGAGCCAGCTGATTAGCGGCGACGGCAGGTTCGGCATGACCGCGATCTCCCGCAGCGTCTTGTCCAACGTCGGCGCCGACGTGGGCCGACCGTGCTCGTCCCACGTCAGGTAGCCGAGTACCTCGGCCACCGGCCGGTCGGGGTCCACGAGGCCGGCGAGGACGACGATCATCACGTCCCGCTCGTGGTCGCCCAACTCGCCCAGGATGTGGGCGATCTCGCGGGGGCCGCCTTCGCCCCGAACGATGCACGCCAGGCCGGCCGCAATCGGCAACAGGCGTTCGGCGGTGTCACCAGGCTGCTCGGTCATCACGACGCCACCTCCTGCCGGGGGATCAGCGGCCAGTGCCCGTGAACGCCAGCGGCGTCGCGGCCCCGGTCGGTCAGGTACCGCCGCAGCCCGGCGGCCTGTTCGCCAGCCCACACGACCTGTGCCGCGTGGAGGTCGGCCAGCGAGGCCTCGCCGATGGCGGGGTGGCGCTCGGCGATCTCGTACGCCACCTGCACGGCGGCGAGCGCGTCGGCCGCGGACTCGTGCGCACCGTCGAGGCGGACCCCGTAGTGGTCGCAGAGCGCGCCGAGGGTGCGCTTCCCCCGCCGGTACCGGTCGACCTGCCGGTCCAGGACCAGCGGGTCCACCGCCAGCACGGGGCGGCCGGCCTGCACAGCGAGCGGCTGGTAGCCGTGACGCTCCAACTCCCGGTCCAGCATCGTGAAGTCGAACGGCGCGTTCATCGTGACGACCGGCGTTCCCTCGGCGACATGCTCAGCCAGGACGATGCCGATCTCCTGCACCACCCGCGCGGCCGGACGGCCCACTTCGCGGGCCCGCTCGGTCGTGATGCCGTGTACCGCGGCGGCGCCCTCGGGGATCTCCACCCCCGGATCGGCGATCCAGCCGAACCGATCGAGAGCCTGCCAGCGGCCGGCGTTGTCCTCGCGGGCCGTCCACCGCTGCGGGCCCACCCGCAGCACCGCGGCGGTCACGATCCGGTCCCGCAACGGGTCGACGCCCGTGGTCTCCAAGTCGAAGCCGACCAGCGGCTGGTAGTGCCAGGGCCTCATTCGGCACCTCCCGAAGTCAGCTCTGGCAGCACCAGCGCAGCCAGCGCACCGGACCGCCAGGCCTCGGCAACCCGTCCGGGACCCTCGGCCTCCCACGTCGTCCGCGTGTGGGCGGCGCGCGGCTGCATCCGGACCCCCGGCACGTCGTGCACCACACCGGTCTCCTGATCCACCCACTGCGGCACACCCGCGGCAGTCAGCTC
The DNA here is from genome assembly GCF_042720345.1 of Kitasatospora sp. NPDC058478. NCBI lineage: Bacteria > Bacillati > Actinomycetota > Actinomycetes > Kitasatosporales > Streptomycetaceae > Kitasatospora > Kitasatospora sp. NPDC058478. The sequence goes on from NZ_JBHXML010000010.1 coordinate 79,307, forward strand.
CTTGAGCAGCGACTTCACGAACGCCTCGCGAACGCTGGTGACGAACTCGCGCTTGATCTGGTCGGGCCGGTTGTCCCGCACCCACTCCAGGAACGCCGCGTTGTCGACCACCTCAGCGGCCGGCTGCGGAGCGACCAACGCCACCTTCGCCACGACCGTGCCGTCCGGCAGCGTCGCCTCGATCCGGGTCGTACCGCTCTCCTGGCGGGCCGCCTTCATACCTGCGGCCTGCTCGGCCTTCGCGGCCTTGAGCTGCTCGCCGATCTCCTCGTACAGGGCCTGCAGCACGGCGGCGCGGCCAGCAGTGTCCTTGAGGCTCATGCCGCACCCGCCAGCAGCTGAGCCATCTCGGCGAGCTGCTCGACCGACGCCTCGGAGATCGGCACACCGTACGACTGCTGGAAGTCCTGCCCGATGGTGGCAGCAACCCCGGCGGCGAGCGCGGCGCCCCGCAGGGCATCCACGGCGGCCGTGCGCTCGTCGTCCTCGACGACCTCGGCCTCAACCACCGTGGCTTCTGCGGCCTTCTCGCGCCCGATCGCGGCCAGATCCTCCAGGACCTCCCGGGCCCCGGTCGCACTCGCCTCGCGGTAGAGATTGCGTACCTGGTCGGCGGACTCCGCCGCTCGCGCCTCCACCAGCCAGTTTCGCGCCGGACGCTGCGGCGTCACCGGCTCCGGCTGCTGCCGGGCCTCCGGTTCCGGGTTATCCGCCTGCCCCATCTCCTCCGCGGTGTAAACGCCCGCGAGGTCGTGCGGGAACGCCTTGCGCAACGCGAGTGCTTCCGCGCACTTCGCCAGTTGGCCGGCCGGCATCTTGCCCCACAGCCCGACGGGCTTGTTCTCCCAACCGGTTTGGACGTACTCGCGGAAGACCGCGATGGCGGGGAAGCGGTGCCCGTTGCGAACGACGGTCACCTTGGCTGCGGCAGGGGGCTCGGGGGACAACCAGACGTCCCGCCAACGGCCGGCGCCGTCACACCACTGGGTGTCCTCGTATCCGAAGTTCTCCCGGGACTCCGCGACGACGCGGTGCGCGATGACGCGGTACCCGTCGATGCCGGTCTGCGGGGTGAAGACGGTGCGACCGGCCCGCTTGTCCTTGCGGCCGATCAGGTAGATCTGCCGGGAGAAGGGGTCGAGCTGGGTGCGCTGGCACAGGTGCAGGAACCCGGACAGCTCGGCGGCGGTCACATCGTTGCTGATGCCGGACTGGTGGAGGACGGCGGACTGTTCGGGGGTCCAGTCGGTCTGGTCGGGCCGGATGGCGAGGGCGCCCCCGGACCGCATGATGTCAGTGCTCAACGTGTTCTCCGTTGGAGAGCGGCCGGGGCGTCGCAGCCCCGGCCGGGGTTGATCAGTTCTTGGGGAGTCGGCAGATCAGCCAGCCGCGGCCGTCGGGCCGGACCAACTCCAAGGCCGCGAACGGCCAGGTGACGCGCACGACGCGCAGGGCAGCGAGGGCGCGGAGACGGCGGATCACTGGACGTCCTCCTCAGAGTGGAACGTCGCGTACGGAACGCGCTCCACGTCGGCGGCCCGGATCGCCCGGACTCGGCGCCGCGCCGACCAGTCGAACCACGCCATCAGCAGGAAGCCCACGGAGGAGACGGCGATCACGAAGGCGAGCATCACGCCACCTCCCCGCGGCCGTGCTGGTGCGGGAACGTAATGACCTCGGGCGCCATGGCCGCCTCGCGCCGGGCCGACATCGTCAACGACGCCGCCACGAGCAGCTCGTCCGCGAGCCGTCGGGCGTCCAGGTGCGTCAGCTCGACCTCGGCCTCGTCCATCTGCAGGTCCGCCTCGACGTCGTCGACCGCGGCGTCCCACGCCGGCCCGCCCTCGTCAACGACCACCGCCAGGGCATCCAGCGCATCGATCACCCGCTGCCGCGACTCACCCCACGCCTCAGCCAGCGTCCGGAGCGTGTCGTACCGCGGCCCGCGGGCCCGCAGGACCACGTGCATCCACATCGGGTCGATGCGGCCGTGCAACATCCCGTCCTGGTTCATCGGGTACCGCCCTTCGGGGAGTTGGAGGCACGGGCGGACCGGTGGGCCTGCATCCGCGCGAGGATCTGGGAGTTCGAGGGCTGCACCCATCCGTGCCAGCCGAAGGCGGACACCCACCGCTGCATGTGCTCGCGGCGCGGGACATCACAGTGCGCGCATCTGCTGGGCTCGACGGTCACCAGACCTCACCCCGCAGCCACCGCTCCCGCAGGCCAGCCACAGCCGCCGCGTACGCGTGGGACACGTCGTCGGCCCAGCCCGACCGGGGGCCGTACATCAACTCGAAGTCGCGCTCCAGCGTGGCCGCGTCCCGCATCGGCCGACGCACCGGCAGCTCCAGCGCCATCACGCCGCCACCCTCAGTCGGGCAGCCGCAGCAGCGGCCTCGCGATCCTGGACCGCCCACCGGCGCGACATCCACGGGCACATCGCCCGCACCAACGCCGACCTGGGCAACACCTCGAACTCCCCGGACACCGTGGTCAGCTCGACCCGCACGTCCGGCAGCTCGATGAACGGCGGGAGCCTCACGAACCAGGACAGACCACCGGTCTCACGGGACGCGGTACCACCCGACGCCCGGCCTGCCAGGTCGTACCAGGCCGACAGCGAGACCACCGACGCGACCTGCAGCGACACCACCCGGCCGTTCGGGCTGATGTCCACCGACTCGACTCCGGCGCCCGGCGTCCGGGCCACCAGCCCGGCAACCGCGGTACGCACCTCGGCCACATCGACCGACTCGGCCGGCAGCCACCGCAGCACCGACACATCAACCAGCGCGCTCACCAGGCACCTCCAGTGCCCCAGCGGCCACGCATGGCCGCCCGGAAGTCGGCGGCCTGCTGCCGCATCTCGAAGGACCGCGAATGCTGCGTACCGTCCTCGCGCCAGCGCACGGCCCACTTCCCGGACTTGGTCTTCGAGATCGACGCCGACGGCGCCTTCGGCTCGACCTTCGCCCGCAGTCGCTTCACCGCGGCCCGCCAGTGCTCGACCTCGTCCTCCGACTCGCCCAACAGCCGATCCATGACCTCGATCTCGGCCACCAGGCGCAGGATCGTTTGGGCCTCCTCGGAATCCTGGCCCTCGTAGGCCGCCCGGATCGCGTCCAGGGCCTCCACGCTCAGACGATCGCTCACCGGGTACCGCCCGTCCGCGCCGAGTGCTCGGTGACCAGGGCCTTCGTCTCGGGCGACCACGCCGGCAGCTCCGGCAGCGGACCGAACAGGTGGTCGAGGACCTGGCAGTTCAACTCGTCGTACTCGCTGCCCACACCCACGCAGGACAGCCGCGGCGGCGCGGCCAGCCGGGACAGCGCCGAGTCCAACAGGGCGTTGACGACGCTCTTCCGGACCGCCATTGCGGTCTCCGGGGAGCGGTAGGGAATGATGGAGGACACGCGTCCTGCCTCTCTTCTGTACTGGTTGAATCGGTGGGGCGCTGGGGTCCGCCCCCGGAGTCCAAGCCGGGGCGGCCCCGCCCCGCGGCGGGTGGGTCAGGCAGCGCGACGGCGGCCGCGGGTGGATGCCTTCGAGGTCGCCCGGTACAGGGCATAGATCTCGTGAAGGTCGTCGCCGCTCAGCACTAGCCGCCGGCCGATCCGGCTGTGGGGCCAGCCGTTGTGGTTGATGCCGTCCCGGATGATTCGCTGGCCGATCCGCAACGCGGCGCCGGCTTCTTCAACGGTGTAGAACCGGCCGCGCTCGACGGTCTGCGGGGCAGGCAGGATGGCGGTTGCCATGTCAGGTCCTCTGCGTACGGACCTCGCCGTCGGCGAGGAGTTCGTCATCAGTGGCGCCGAGGTGCTGTCGGATCGCGGCGTAGACGCTGGGCCGGACCCGTCGGCGCGTGCCCGTCTCGATCCGCGACAGGTAGTTGGCGGTGATGCCAACCTCCTTAGCGAGCGTGTTCATGTCCACGCCTGCGTGTTTCCGGATTCTGCGGATGACTTGACCGTCGATTTCGACGGTGGATCGCTCGGGCATGACTTGAAGGTATCAGCTTCCATCAGCTTCCGCTAGCAGTAATTGGCGGAAGCGCGCGAGTGGTAGCATCAAGTAGCATCTTGTAATGGCGGAAGGTGGGCGAAAACCAGCCCACCTAGCACCCTGCCCTGACATGACCAGACGGTCCTGTCATGATGTGTTCCATGCCTGGACAAGCTGATGGCCTGCACCGACTGGCAGAGACGGTCGCGCGCCGACGCGCTGAACTCCGCCTCTCCCGGGACGCGTGTGCGCGTCAGGCGGGGATGAGCATCACCACGTGGCGTCGAGTCGAAGAGGGACAGCCAGTTCGGGATGTCACCTACGCCCGGGTGGACGAGGTGATGGGATGGCCACTAGGTGCCAGCACGAGGGTGATCGAGGACCCCGCCTTCACGCCGATGTCATCCGAGGTGGTCAAGGGGGCGCGCTTCTCGAAGGCCCCCCTGGACAGCGAGGCTCTGCGGCGGGCAATTCAGAACGCCACGATCGCCACGGCCCCCGACCTCACCGGCGCCCAGATCCAGGAGCTGCAGGAGCGAGCCATCGAGGAACTCCGCCGACAGGGCCTGCTGCCGGGCGACTGAGCGGAATACCCGGCGGCGAAAGCCGGTAAACGTGTAGTCACGGCCAGTCATTTTGTGGAATGATTAACCCCACTTGGGGGCGCCATCTCTCAACCAGGGATGGGCCAATGCACGTCTGCACGTCCGCCGACCTCGGACCCTCATTCATCGCCTGGGCCGGCGTAGTGAACGGAACGATCACCGCGCTCGTCACCACGCGCGCGCTCGACAACGACGAGACTGCACAGCAGGCGGCAGACCTACTGCGTCGGCTCGGCGTCAGCTGCGGCACCTGCCCGGAATGCCCGCTCGGTCTCAACCGGGGGGTGAATTGACATGGGTTGGTCCGAGAAGCGCGGCACCACCTGGCGCGCACGGTTCAAGCTGCCCAACGGCAGGTACGACTCCGAGCCCGGCTTCCTAACCAAATCTCAAGCCGACGCGTACTGGCAGGCGCAAGAGACTGACGTGCGCCGAGGTGACTGGTTCGACCCCAGTGCTGGTGAGTCCATGACGTTCGCCGAGTGGGCTGACCAGTGGCTGGCGACGATCGACGTGTCCGCCGACACCGAGTACAACTACGCCAAGCGGATTCGCCGGCTGAACCTGCGGTGGGGTGATATCCCCCTGTCCCGCATCACCACCAACGACTACCGCGTGTGGGAGAAGACCACTCGGCGGGAGCTCTCCGCGAACTACGCATCGGTTGTCCTGCACCTGTTTCGGATGATCGTTGACGACGCTGTTGCGCACCGACCGCCGCTGCTGAAGGTCTCGCCGTTGCCGGCCGTGAACCGGCGCCGGGGCCGGTACGTGGCACCGGTGCAGGAGGAGATCCCCACTCTCACACCCGAGCAGGTAGAACAGATCGCCGAGAACGCCCGTGCCGTGTGGGGTCTAACCGGGTACGTCGCAATGCTGACCAAGGCCTACTGTGCGCTGCGTCAGGGCGAGCTTTACGGGCTTCGCCGGGAGTGGTGCTACCCGTACTGGTCGGCCTCCGACCCGGGGTGGCCAACTAACCCCGCAGGGAAGACCGTGGAGCATAAGCGGGTAAAGACTGCTCGGGAGCGATACAAGGACATGCCCGCCCTTCGGGTTCAGTGGCAGCACCAGTACGTGCGGCCCGCCGAGGGGGGCAAGCGCCAGCCGGAGTTGATCCTGCCGAAGTACATGTCGGTGCGCGACCTGGTGCTCCCCCAATTCCTGGCAGACCTGCTGAGGGAACTGCTGGAGTCGCACGACAGCGAGTGGGTGTTTCCGTCGCTCACGGGTGGCCCCCTGCTCCTCACCGACTTCTCGACCTACATCTGGAAACCGGTGATTCAGGGGTCTGAGGAGCGGACTGCGCGGTCCGACTTCCACCGCCCCGCAATCAAGCCGCTCGACGGCCTGGAGGACGCGGTCCCGCACTGGCTTCGGCACGCGATGAAGCGGTGGCTCGACGAAGATGGCCACCCGCGGGTTGCCGTCGAGACGCGTATGGGGCACCGGCTACATGGGGTGGAGGATGTGTACGCTGCTGTTACGCCCGGCATGGAGCAGAGCATCGCCAAGTCGTTGCAGGAGCGCTGGGAGAAGGCTCGCAGAAGTTGATCTCCCATTCGGCTCCCAGTTGATCTTCGCTGGTTGGCTAAACTGCTGGTCAGAGACCATGCAAGGGAGATGGCGGCGGCATCCACTGCATCACCCAGCAGCAGCCGAAGTCCGCCTGATCCCAGGCCACTTGGGGCACCTGGACCACCTTGGACACCAGGGCCACCCGGCTGCCGGGGCGGGGGCACCTCCCCCGCCCCGGCAGCCTTCCGACCTCCGCACCACCGAGGGAGCGCACCGCACATGGCCGACCCCCGCCCGCGCCGACCGGCGCGCCCCCGCGAGGAGGTCTTCGCCACCGCCCGGGCCGCGATCGCCGAACACGGGCTCGCCAAACTCACCATGGCCGGGCTCGGCAAACAGCTCCAGATGAGCGCCGGACACCTGCTCTACTACTTCGGCAGCAAGGACCAGCTGCTGCTGGAAACCCTCCGCTGGAGCGAGGACCAGCTCGGCGCCCGGCGCCGTGACGCCCTCGCCGACCGCTCGCGCGACCCCTGGCAGCGGCTCGACGCCTACCTGCGCCTCTACCTGCCCGACGGGGCGGGCGATCCGCGCTGGATCCTGTGGGTCGAGGTGTGGGGGCGCTCCCCCGCCAGCGCCGAGATCCGCCAGGGGCAGCAGGAGATCGAGGCGCCCTGGCAGGCCGACCTGGTCGCCCTCATCGAGGAGGGCACCGCCACCGGCCACTTCACCCCCGGGCCCGCCGCCGACCGGGCCACCCAGATCCGCGCCCTCCTCGACGGCCTGGCCGTCCCCATCGCCATCGGCCTCCCCGCCGCCCACCGCCCCGCCGCCCTCACCCAGGCCGCCGCCGTCACCACGATCCTCCTGCGCACCTGACCCCCCGGGGGCTGCGGCGGGGTGGACAGGCCCTACGACTTGTTCAGGTACGTGAGGACGGCGCGGACGCGGCGGTTGGTGTCGTCGTCGTCGGTGATGCCGAGCTTGCCGAACATCGCGGTGGTGTACTTGCCGATGGCGCTCTCGCTCAGGAAGAGCCGGCGGCCGATGGCCTGGTTGGAGAGCCCCTCGGCCATCAGCCCCAGCACGGCGTACTCGCGTTCGGTGAGCCGTTCGAGCCCCCGGTTCGGTGGCGTGTTGGACAGCAGTCTCGCGATGACGGCCGGGTCCATGGCCGTCCCTCCGTCCGCGACGCGCTCCAGGGCGCCGATGAACTGGTCGGCGTCGAACACGCTCTCCTTGAGGAGGTAGCCGACGCCGCCGGAGCCGTCCGCCAGGAGCTCCCGGGCGTACAGCTGCTCGACGTGCTGGGAGAGGATGAGGACCGGCAGCCCGGGCATCTCGCCGCGGGCGGCGAGGGCCGCCCGCAGCCCCTCGTCCGACTGGGTCGGCGGCATGCGGACGTCGATGACGGACACGTCCGGGCGCCACCTGCGCAACGCGTCGAGCGTCTCGGGCCCGGTGGCGGCCGTGGCCACCACCTGGTGCCCGCAGGCCTCGATCAGGCGGACCATCCCGTCGCGCAGGAGGTAGAGGTCTTCGGCTACAACGATTCGCATGGCACCGTCATCCTGACACGGGTCGGACCGCCCGACGGACTGGTGACCTCCAGGGTGCCGTCGAAGGCCGCGAGCCGGCGGCGCAGGCCCGCCAACCCGCCGCCGGCCCGGACGTCGGCCCCGCCCCGGCCGTCGTCCTCGACCTCGGCGACCACCGCGGCGGCGACACCGGTGCCGTCCCGCATGAGGGAGATCCGCACCCCGGACGCCCCGGCGTGCCGGACGGCGTTGGTCAGCAGCTCGGCGACGCCGAAGTAGACGGCGGACTCGATCGGCGGGTCCAGGCGCAACGGGGCGCCGGCGCTGACGGCCACCTCCAGCGGGACGTCCAGGGCGAGCGCGCGGACGGCGTCGACGAGCCCCCGCTCGCTCAGCACCGGCGGGCTGATCCCCCGGATCAGGTCGCGGAGTTCGGCCAGCGAGGCGGCGGCACCGGCCTGCGCGTCCCGCATCAACGCCCTGGCCTGGTCGGGGTCACGCTCCATCAGCTTCCCGGCGGTCGCCAGGGAGAGCCCGAGCGCCACCAGGCGGGCCTGCGCCCCGTCGTGCAGATCCCGTTCGATCCGGCGGATCTCGGCGGCCTGCGCGACCGTCACGTCCGCGCGCTGGGCCCTCAGTTCCTCGACCCGCTCCGCCAACGCCATCGCCGGCGACGGGCGCAGGAAGCGGACCGCCACCGGCACGACGGGCCGCCAGGCGTACGGGGCGGAGGCCACGGCCACGACCGCGCCGAGCGCCCCGGCCAGGCCCGCGGCGGATTCCGGCCCGCCGAACCCGAGGACCGCGCAGGCCGCCACGACCACCCCGGCCGGCGGGAGGCACGCGAGCAGACCGGCGGTGAACGGCGCGATCCCCGCGAACCGCAGGTCGCGCCAGTTCGCCGGGTCCCGCCAGCGGACCCGCCAGCGCTGGTCCATCAGCGCGTCCCGGCGGGTGCGCTCGTAGGAGAAGCCGTTCCACCAGAACCCGGTGGACATCCGCGTCACCGGCCCGGCCTGCCGGTATCCGGCGGGGATCACCGTGGCGGTCCACCGCGCGACGAGGAAGCGGACGATCCGGCAGACGGGGCGGGGCAGGGCGAGCGTGCCCACGCCCACCAGCACGAACGGCGCCGTCCACGACCACGGGTTGCCCGCCCCCCACCAGACCCCCAGCGCCACCGCCGCGGCCCACACGGCCGGCAGCAGCAGGCAGACGGCCGCCACGACGCACGCCCGCACGAACCCCACCCCGGCGCGCGCCACCCACGAACCCAGCCGTCCCACGTCTCTCCCCTTCCGTACGGTGCTCCCACTGTGCACCGCGCCGAGCCCGCCACCGCCCCGATCGGCCGGGGAGTGGGGCTGGCCCCACCCACGTGTGGGCCCAGACCGATACCGCCCCGGCCGGGCGGTTCATAGCGTCGGTGGACATGGACACCAACACGCACAGCACAGGCACGCACAGCACGGACATTCCCTACACGCCCCGGGCGGAGCTGCTCCACGACTCCCGTACCCGGCGGGCCTTCGGCACGGTGACGGCCAGCGTCAAGGTCTACGGCGCGCTCGGCGCCGTCGCGTTCCTGGCGGTCATCGCGGTGGCGGGCAGCGGCCACCCGGTGAACACGTTCATGTGGGTCCGGGCGGTGCTGCTGCCGGTGGTCGCCGTGCTGGTCCACCGGCTGGCGGTCGCCGCCTCCCGAGGATCCCGCCAGGCCTTCGAACGACTGGGCGTCCTCACCGTCACCATGCCGATCGCCATCATCGGCGTCGACCTGATCCCGGGCGTCTGCCCGCCCTGGTACGCCGCCGTGCAGGTCGTCTGCATGCTGCCCGTCCTCCGGGCCGCGGTCACCGTCCGCGGCTCCGCGCTGCGCGCCGCCTTTCCCAAGGCGCGCTGACCGGGCGTCGGGCGCCTGGTGCGCGGTCGACGTCCGGTCGGCGTCCGGTCGTCATTCGGTCGTCAGTCGGTCCAGACGGCGGCCGCCGTACGGTCGTCGGCGTAGCCCTTGGCACGGACCTGGACCTGGCGGAGGAAGTCGACGGTGCCGGGCGGATGCGGGTGGGCCCAGTGGGTGGACAGGAAGTGGGCGACGGCCGGCTCGTCGGCGATCGGGCGGGCCAGACCGGGGGTGCAGAGCAGCAGCACGTCGCCCGGGGTGGCGGGGACCAGCCGGAAGCGGAACGGCCTCGGCTCCTCCGGCGGCTGCTGGCCGTCCGGGTGGTGCAGCAGGCGGGCCGCGTAGGCGTCGATCCAGTGGCCGGAGCGCAGCAGGTAGAGCCCGCCCGGGCCGACCCCGAAGGCCGCCCGGTGGCCGGCCGCCGGGTCGAGCGACAGCAGCAGGCAGTGCAGCGAGGCCGGGGACGGCGTGCCGTCCTCCTCGTTTCCGGGCACGAGCGCGCGCAGCGGGGCGACGGCGCCGGTGGCGAGCCGCTGGAGGCCGTAGCGCAGCCGGTCCCGGGCGCCGTCGCGCAGGTCTGCGGCCAGGCCCTCGCGGCTGCGGCCGACCGCAGCGGCCAGATGGCGGCAGGCCTCACGGGTGCTGGTGGCGACGGCCTCCGGGGGGAGCGCCTCGTCCGCGGCGGTGCCGGTCCGGTCGATGCCGGCGAGCACGGCGAGCAGCAGCCCGTCCGGGCCGTCCCCGAACCTGGTGACCAGCAGCGCGTCGCGTCGCGACTCGCCCCGGAAGCGGGCGGAGTCGCCGCGGACGGAGACGGCGCGCAGGACGGACGACCCGTACTGGGCGCCCTCCAGGACGGTGTCCGGCACGAGCGCCCCGAGGACGCCCGGATCCGCCTCCGGGACGGCGGTCGGCTCCGGCCCGTAGGTCGGCGGGCGCTCGCCGATGTGCGGCACGGTGGGGGCGCCGTCGGCGAGCGGCGAGCGGACGGCCGGGCGCGGGTCGGGGACGGTGGCGGTGGCGAGGGTGTCGGGTTCCTCGGTGGCTTCGGGCTCGGGCTCGGGCTCGGCTTCGGGCTCGGGTTCCTCGGCGGCGGCCTCGGGTTCGGGTTGCGGCTCGGGTTGCGGCGCGGGCTCGGGGGTGGGCTTGTCCAGGGAGACCGGTGTGGGGGCGGTGTCGGCTTCGGTTTCCTGGACGTCAGGGGCGAACACCCGCTCCTCGTCCGTCCGCTGGGGTCCGATGACGCCGATCGCGGTGTCGAACCAGTCGTCGATGCTGTCCCGTTCCAGCACCTCGTCCGCTACCGGCACCGCCGCCGCCACCGACGCAAGCTCCGGCTCCGGTTCCGGCTCCGCGTCCAGGACGGGCTCCGGTTCGGCCGTGCGCTGCTGGCCGATGAGGCCGACCGCCGTATCGAACCAGTCGTCGACGCTGCCGTCGCCGGGGTCCGCGTGCGGGGTGTCGGGGAGGGTGCCCGCCGGGCCGTCGTAGACCGTGTCCCACCAACCGTCGTCCGGCCGGTGCGGCTGTGCGGGGGCACCCTGCTTGCTCATCTGGCGGCTCCTGGTCGGTCCGTGGTCGCGCCGCCCCCGGCGGGGCCGGACTCGACGTCATTGTCTCCAAGTGCAACGACGCTGTCCGGGTTTCGGCGACAACCGGTCAGCGCCGGGCCGTTCCCGGCCACCGCGTCGACCTCGGGTTTCACCGGGGAGTCCGGCGCCGCGTCCGCCCCTGCGTCCACCCCCGGGTTCACCCCTGCGTTCGGTCCCGTTCCGTCCGTGCTTGCCGGATGTGCCCGGAGCAGGGCGTTTCCGGGGTGTTCGGGTCCGGGAGCGGCCGAAAATGGGGGTGGAGGAGGGGCATCGCTTCACTCGTTCGGCTGATTAAATGTGCGCATGACCGCGTCGGCCCCCAGCTCACCTCGACCGGGGAGGGCCGCTCCGGCGGGCCGCCCGGTGGGTGTGCTGTGGGTTCTGCTGCTGGTCGCGCTGCTCACGACGCTGCCGTGCGCCGGTCAGTCGAAGGCGGTCGGCGCGCACGCCGCTCCGATGCCGACCACCGTCACCGCCGCCGTCACCGTCACCGCCGTCACGGCGGTCTCCAGTCACGCCCCGCACGCCGGCCCCGCCGCCAAGGCCTCCGACCAGCGCCAGCACGCCGGCGAGCAGCGGCACTGGACGTGGTGCACCGCCGACGGCGGGCAGCCCCGCCGTGACAACGGCTGCTCCAGCCACCCGTACTGCGCGCAGGACGCCCAGCTGCCGAACCCGCCGCCGCATCCGCAGCCGGCCGCGTCACCGCTCGCGCCGGCAGCCGAGGCGCTGCCCAGAGTGGTGCCCGCCGGGCTGCTGGACGGTCCGCATCCGGCGCCCGATCTGCACGAGCTGCAAGTACACCGGTCCTGAGCGGAACCCACCGCCCGGCATCCGCCGGCGGATCCGCCCCTCCCCTTCTTTCAGCTGACCGCCGCGCCACCAGCAGTGCGCGGCGGGGACAAGGACAACCACCATGGGTTCCGCCTCGAAGCAGTCCGGCAAGCAGTCCGGCAAGCCCGGCCCGACCGACCGCCGCGCCCGGATAGCCGAGCTGCGCGCCGGCGAGCAGCGCCGCGACCGCCGCAACAAGGTCATCGCCTCGGTCGCGGCCGGTGTGCTGGTGATCGGCGCGATCGCCACCGGCACCTGGATCGTCATGGACGCCAACCAGAGCAAGAAGAAGGAGCAGGCCGCCGCCAACGCGGACATCCCGGGCGTGCAGACCTTCGGCGAGCTGAGCCGCACCCACGTCAAGGACAAGGTCAGCTACCCGATGACCCCGCCGGTCGGCGGCGACCACAACGCGATCTGGCTGGACTGCATGGGCCACGTCTACGACCAGCCGGTCGAGAACGAGCGCGCCGTCCACTCGCTGGAGCACGGCGCGGTCTGGGTGACGTACAACGGCAAGGCGACGCCGGACGACATCAAGACCCTGTCCGACAAGGTCAAGACCACCCCGTACTCGCTGATGAGCCCGTACCCGGACGAGAAGGGCGCCATCACCCTGAACGCCTGGAGCACCCAGCTGATCGTGGACAGCGCGAGCGACCCCCGGGTGAACCAGTTCTTCACCAAGTACGTCCAGGGCAAGCAGACCCAGGAGCCGGGCGCCTCCTGCACCATGGGGCAGATGTGACCGCCGACGCGGCGCTGCCCGAGGACGGCTCCGAGCACGCCGCCGAGGAGTTCGCGGACGAGGCCGGGGCGCCGCGCCCGGCCCGTCGGCGGCTGTGGTGGCCGGCCGCGCTGGCCGCCGCCCTCGCGCTGGCCCTCGGGGTGCCCGCCCTGGTGGCGAGCGGGACGTCGGCGTCCGGGTCGGCCTCGGTGGCCGTCCCGGCGGACGACTCGCCCGAGGCCGGGTTCGCCCGCGACATGGCGACCCACCACCAGCAGGCGGTGGACCTGTCGTTCATCGTCCGGGACCGCACCGGCGACGACCCGACCCGCACCCTCGCCTTCGACATCATCAACACCCAGGCCAACCAGCGCGGGATGATGATGGGCTGGATCGACCAGTGGGGGCTGCCGCAGCACTCGGCGGCCAAGCCGATGACGTGGATGAGGATGGGCCACGACTACCAGGCCCACGACGGTTCGCTGATGCCCGGCATGGCCACCAACACCCAGCTGGCGAAGCTGCGTTCGCTCAGCGGGCGGGACGCCGAGGTGTACTACCTGCAGCTGATGATCCAGCACCACAAGGGCGGCGTCGAAATGGCCCAGGGCTATGTGGACCTGGCGAAGAACGACGCCGAGAAGCGGCTCGCCCAGTCGATGGTGGTCGCGCAGACCTCGGAGGTGCAGCTGATGACCGACATGCTCACGGAGCGCGGCGCCGCCCCCGGCGTGCCCGAGTCCTGACCCACCCCACTGCGCGTGTCCTCGGACGGCCGGGGCGCGGTCGACGGTCCCGTACCGTGCGTACCGTGCCCCGGCCGTCCCGCGTCCGCGACAAGCCCCTGGAGTTCCCGATGCCCCCCGCCGCACCCTGGCTGATCGCCGGACTGGGCAACCCCGGCCCGTGGTTCCGGCTGACCCGGCACAACGCCGGCTTCCTGACCGTGGAACGGCTGGCCGAACGGTACGGCGCGCGGTTCCGGCGGCGCGGGATCGGCGCCCTGGTGGCGGAGATCGAGGTCGACGGCCACCGGGTGGTGCTGGCCAAGCCGCAGTGGTTCATCAACCTGTCCGGCCGACCGGTGTCCGGCCTGCTGCGGCGTTACGGCGTCCCGGTCGAGCACCTGGTGGTCGTGCAGGACGACCTGGACTTCGCGTTCGGCACCGGACGGCTCAAGCGCGGCGGCGGCCCCGGCGGCCACAACGGCGTGCGCTCGGTGGGCGAGGTGCTCGGCACCCCCGACTTCGTGCGGCTGCGCTTCGGCATCGGGCGCCCACCGAAGGGGCAGAGCGCCGGCGACTTCGTGCTGAAGAAGTTCTCGGACCACGAACAGGCCGCCCTGCCAGGGGTGTTGGACCGGTGCGCGGACGCGCTGGACACGCTGGTGCGGCGCGGCCTCAACCGGGCCCAGGACGCACTGAACGTCCGCTCGGAGGCTTAGGGGAAGAGGTCCCGGCTCAGGCCTGGCGGACCGGCCGGGTCAGGGCCACGGCCGCCACCGCGACCGCCGCGAGAGCGAGCAGCACCGTCCGGCCGCCGGCCGCCGGGCCCGCCAGATGGACCCCGAGGACGGGCAGCGCGGTGCCGAGCGCCGTCCCGAGGCTGCGGGCCATGTTCACCATGCCGCCGCCGACCGCCGAGCACTGCGCCGGGATCGCCCGCATCACCAGCGCGTTGTTGGCGGGCAGCAGCAGTCCCAGCCCGTAGCCGGCGAGCAGCAGCGGCACCGCCACGGCCGCCCCGGAGACCGGCAGCAGCGCGAACAGCAGCAGCCCCGCGCCCGCGAGCACCGCACCCGCGCGGCAGCGGGCGACGTCCGACCAGCCGCGCGGCAGCAGCGCGCCGCCGACGGTCGCGGCGAGCGCGAACGCGGCGGGCAGCAGGGTGATCACCAGGCCGGCCCGGGCCACCGGCACGCCCGCGCCGGTCAGCAGCACCGGGCCGAGCACGAGCGGGCAGAACAGCAGCAGGTAGCCGATCAGCGAAACCACCAGCCCGGACCGCACCCCGGGGGTGTTGACCAGGCCGGGCGCCAGGATCGGCCGGGCGGCCCGCCGTTCCTGACGGACCAGCGCGAGCGCGAGGACGGCGGCGGCGAGCAGCAGTGCGGCGGCGGCCCAGCCGGGCAGCGGCAGTCCGGAGGCGGTGGACAGGGCGAGCAGCAGCGCGGTGGTGGAGCCGGTGAGCAGCAGCAGGCCGGCCAGGTCGAAGCGGCCGCCGGACGCGGTGGCGGGCGGGCTCGCCACGCCCGGCGCGAGCGGGCCGTCCTCGGTGCGGGGAGCGGGCAGGCGCGCGGCGGCTCCTGCGGGCGGGCCCCCGGTGCCGGCGGCGAGCTGCTGCCCGGTACCGACGGCGGGCGGGGGCCCGGTGCGGGTGCGGGGCAGCAGGAACCAGCCGGCCAGGATGCCCAGCACCCCGATCGGCACGTTGATCCAGAACACCCACCGCCAGGAGGCGTGCTCCACCAGCAGCCCGCCGAGGCTGGGCCCCAGCGCCAGACCGAGCCCCTGGGCCGCCGCCTGGATGCCGAGCGCGCGCCGCATCGCGTGCTCCGGGACGCCGCGCGCCACCAGGGCGACGCTGTTGGCCTGCATCATCGCGCCGCCGACGGCCTGGACGGCCCGGCAGGCGACCAGCACGCCGAGGCTGCCGGCGTATCCGGCGCCGAGTGAGGCCAGGGCGAAGACGGCGAAGCCGCCGAGGTACATGGTCTTGCGGCCGATGAGGTCGGAGAGCCAGCCGACCGGGGCGAGCAGGGCGACCAGTACCAGGAGGTAGGCGAGGGCGACCCATTCGACGGCCGCGAAGCCGGCGTCGAAGTGCCGGCCGAGGGCCGGGAAGACGAGGGCGGTGACGCTGGCGGTGAGCTGGCCGAGGAAGGCCCCGAGGCAGACGGTGCCGACGGCCAGCCAGTGGGCGTGACGCCAGCCGGCTATGCCGCGGGGCCGGGGCCGCTCGGTGAGCAGCCGCGCGGCAAGAGCGGTGGCGTTCATGCCACAAATATATCGGATGCAGATATGTTCTTTCTACGACTTGCTCGCCTTCCGACGGGATCCCGGAGAGTCCCACGGAGCTCCAAGGGGATCCGCAGACTTCCACCGAGCTCCGCAGAGCTCCGGGAGGCCCCCGCTCGACGGTGGACAACCCGCCGGACCGGCCCGTACCAGGCGATACGCTGTCCGCCATGCCGTCGTCACCACACGTCCCCGACCCCGCCACCGAAACCCCCGAAACGGCGGTCGACCACGCCCGGCGGCTCACCGACACCGTCACCCGCCTGCGCCGCGCCCTGCGCAGCAGCATCCGCACCGACTACCCGTGGGAGTCCCTGCCCATGGCGCAGGTCGAACTCCTCCAGACCCTCGCCGCCGCACCCCTGCGGGTCGGCGAACTCGCCGCCCGGCAGCGGCTCGCCCCCAACACCGTCAGCGGACTGATCGGCAAACTCCTCGACGCCGGATTCGTCGACCGCCAGGCCGACCCCGGCGACCGCCGCACCGCCCGCATCGCCCTCACCCCGGCCGGCCGGCGCCAGCTCGACGACTGGCAGCGCGCCCACGAGCGCCGCATCGCCACCGCCCTCGACACCCTCGACCCCACCGACCGCGACGCCGTCGTCCACGCCCTGCCCGCCCTCGAACAGCTCGCCCGCGCCCTCGCCGAGGCCGGCCAGGGCCCCGACCAGGCCTGAACCCCGGCCGGGCCAGGCCCTTGACCGGGCCCAACCCGGGGCCGAACCCCGGTCAGCACCCCCGGACGCCTGCAAAACCGCTGGTCACCGACCCGTACGGACCGCTACCGTCCCCGGCATGAGCACAGCACAGGTACTGATCGAGCCCTGGACGGACGCCGACCTCGCACTGCTGCGCCGGGTCAACACCCCGGAGATGAAGAAGCACGTCGGCGGCCCGGAGACCGAGGAGCAACTCCTCGTCCGGCACCGGCGCTACCTCGACTTCGTCCCGTCCGGCCTGGGCTGCATGTACCGGATCGTGCTGCTCCCCGAGGGCGAGGCCGTCGGAACCGTCGGCTACGGCACCCGCACCTGGGAGGGCGAGACCGTCCACGAGATGGGGTGGAACGTCCTGCCCGGCCACCAGGGGCGGGGCATCGCCGGCGCCGCCACCCGCGCCGCCGTCGCGGCCGCCCGCCGCGAGGCCGCCCACCGCCACCTGCACGCCTTCCCCTCGGTGGACAACCCGGCCTCCAACGCGGTCTGCGCGAAGGCCGGGTTCAGCCTCGTCGGCGAGACGGACTTCGAGTTCCCGCCCGGGCGGTTCATGCGCAGCCGCAACTGGCGGGTGGACCTGCGGGCGTCGGCGGGCTGATCCGCGCCGCCGCCCGGGCGGACGCGTCAGAACAGCGTGCCGCTCTCCAGCTCCAGCAGCCGGCGCTTGCAGTCCACGCCCGCCGCGAAGCCGGTCAGCGAACCGTTGGCGCCCATGACGCGGTGGCAGGGGCGGACGATGAGCAGCGGATTGGCGCCCACCGCGCCGCCGACCGCCCGCACCGCGCGCGGCGACTCCCCCGCCAGATCGGCGAGTTGGCCGTAGGTGACGGTCTCGCCGTACGGGATCTCGTCCAGGGCGGCCCAGATCCGCCGGCGGAACTCGGTGCCCACCGGGGCGAGCGGGAGGTCGAAGGAGGTGCGCTCGCCCGCGAAGTAGGCGGTCAGCTGGGCGACCGGCTCGGCAAGCGCCTCCGGGTCGAGGACCCAGTCGTCGGCGGGCTCGGGCAGCGCGTACTTCTGCCCGGGCGCGGTGACGGTGGCCAGCGCCGCCGCGCCGCCGCCCTCGGGCAGGACGCCGGACAGCAGCAGCCGGCCGAACGGGCTCTCCATGGTGGTGTAGACGGTGGTACTCATGCCTCTGCCTTCTCCGTTCCAGTGCTGGCGCTCGCGGGCCCGGCCCACAGCCGGTGCACGGCGTAGGAGCGCCACGGGGCCCACGCCTCGGCCGCGCGGGCGGCGCTCTTCGGGTCGCCGGGGGCGCCGAGCCGGACGAGGCCGTGCTTGACGCCCACATCGCCCGGGAGGAAGACGTCGGGGTCGGCGAGGGCCCGCATCCTCAGGTAGCCGACGGTCCAGGGGCCGATGCCGGGCAGGGCCAGCAGCCGGGCCTCGGACTCCTCCCGGTCCACCCCGCCGTCGAGTCGCACCGACCCCTCGGCCAGAGCCGCGCACAGGCCGGTGAGCGCGCGGCGGCGGGCGGCGGGCATCGCGAAGTCCTCCGGGTCGGCGGTGGCCAGCACCGCCGCCGTCGGGAACAGCAGCCGCAGGCCGCCGCTCGGCTCGGGCAGCGCGGCGCCGTACTTCTCGGTCAGCCGGCCGGCCAGCGTACGGGCGGCGCCGACCGTGATCTGCTGGCCGAGCACCGCGCGGACGGCCAGCTCGTGCGGGTCCACGTGACCGGGCGAGCGCAGGCCGGGGCGTTCCCGGACCAGGGGGCCTAGCACGGGGTCGGCGCCGAGCTGCTCGTCGACCGCATCCGGGTCGGCGTCCAGGTCGAACAGGCCGCGCAGGCGCTGGACGGCGGTCGGGAGGTCGCGCAGGTCCGCGAGCAGCAGGCGGCAGTCGAGCCAGCCGCGGGTGCGCGGTTCGCCCGGCGCCAGCCCGTCGACCTCGGCGATGCCGTGCCCGTACGGGAGCGCCAGGGTGCGCCGGTAGGTGCGGACGCCGGAGCGCGGACCGGGGACGACCTCCTCCACGCCGGGGACGGCACGCAGGGCGAGGAAGTCGATCAGGTGGTCGCTGTCGAGCGCGCCGCGGTAGGCCAGGCGCAGGGTGAGGCCGCCGGCCGGGGTCGCGACGCGGCGGCCGGCCACGACCTCGGCGCGCAGACCGCTGGGGGTGCGGTCGTAGACCTCGCGGACGGTGTCGTTGAACTGCCGCACCGAAGCGAAGCCGGCGGCGAACGCGATGTCGGTGACCGGGAGTTCGGTCGTCTGCAGCAGCAGGCGGGCGGTCTGGGCGCGGCGGGCGCGGGCCAGCGCGATCGGGCCGGCGCCCAGCTCGGCGATGAGCTGGCGCTGGAGCTGGCGGGAGCTGTAGCCGAGGCGGCTGGCCAGGCCCGCGACGCCCTCGCGGTCCACCACGCCGTCGCCGATCAGGCGCATCGCGCGACCGACCAGGTCGGCGCGGTGGTTCCACTCCGGGGAGCCCGGTACGGAGTCGGGGCGGCAGCGGCGGCAGGCGCGGAAGCCGGCCCCCTGGGCGGCAGCGGCGCTGGGGTAGAAGACGCAGTTGACGCGCTTGGGGGTCACGGCGGGGCAGCTCGGTCGGCAGTAGATGCCGGTGGAGGTGACGGCCGTGAAGAAGACGCCGTCGAAGCGGGCGTCTCGGCTGTCCACGGCTCGGTACCGGATGTCGTCGTCGATCACGCTGTCCAGTCTGCGGCACTGGGCGGGGGGTGACTGGCGGGAATCGGACATGGCCGTTGGGGGCCCTCCCCCCTCCCCCACCCCACCCTCCGCCCACCTCCACCCACCCATCCGAGCACCGGCCCGGAGGGCCCACGCCGGGGCCCGCGCTGGGGCCCGCGCTGGGGGCCCATGCTGGGGGCCCAACCAGAGGACCACGCCGGAGGGCCGCGCAGGGAACCCGCACCGAGGGGCTCACACCGGCGCCCACGCCGGAGGCCCCACACCGAGAGACCCACACCCGGAGACCCGCGCTGGGACGCCCGCACCGGAGAGCCCGCCCCGGGGCCACCCCGGGGGAAGACCGCACCGCACCGCGCCGCAGCGCTCGGCGCACGCGCGCGTTGCTCGCGGTCTGGCCGCCGGCCAGGGCGGCTCGCCGCCCTCGGTGACCCGGGTTTCACCGTGGACGACGCCACCGCAGTGGCCCTGAAGCACTTCCGGCTGCCGGCCCGTCCGGCCTCCGCCGAGCCGGGTGGCTCGGCGGAGGCCGGCCGCGGCCCCCTGATTTCCTAGTCGGCTTTCCTTATCGGCTTTCCTGGTCAGCGCTTCACGGAGCCTCCCGCGGCGCGCATCGACTTGGAGAGCGACTTCCACTTCTTCGCCCGGGCCGAGGCCAGTCGGGCGTCCGAGCGGGAGGCGATCCACTCGTTCTCGCGCTGGAGCTTGAGGTAGCTGTCCATCCGGCGCTGCGGCAGGGTGCCGTCGGCGAGCGCCGCCTGCACCGCGCAGCCGGGCTCGGTGTGGTGGCCGCAGTCGTGGAAGCGGCAGTCCTCGGCCAGTCCGGCGATGTCGGCGAAGGCCAGGTCCACGCCCTCGCCACCGTAGAGGCCGACCTCGCGCAGCCCGGGGGTGTCGATGAGCACACCCCCGCCGGGCAGCGGGATCAGTTCACGGGTGGTCGTGGTGTGGCGGCCCTTCTGGTCGACCGAGCGGGCCTCCTGGACGGCCATCGCCGTGACGCCGGCGAGCGCGTTGGTGAGCGTGGACTTGCCGACGCCGGACTGGCCGATCACGGCCGTTGTGCCGGGCGCGCAGGCGCGCAGCACGTCCATGCCCTCGCCCGTCCCGGCGCTGACCACGAGCACGGTGACGCCGGGCGCGACCGCCTCGACGTCGGCGCGGATGAACTCGGCGTCGTCCACCAGGTCGGCCTTGGTGAGGACGACCAGGGGGTCGGCGCCGGACTCCCAGGCCAGGGCGAGGAAGCGCTCTATCCGGCCGAGGTCCGGATCGGCGGCGAGCGAGGCGGCGATCAGGACGGTATCGACGTTGGCGGCGAGCACCTGGCCGTCGGAGCGCTTGCCGGCCACCTTGCGGATGATCGCGGTCGAGCGGGGCAGCAGTGCGGTGACGGCGGCCATCGGCTGGGCGTGGAGGTCCACGGCGGCCCAGTCGCCGGTGCACGGGCAGTTGATCATGTCGGCGTCGCCGACCGGGCGGGTGTCGAGCCGGACGGTGCGCGGCTCGCCCGTCTCCGGATCGGCGAGCACGGCGTCGCACTGGCCGCGGTCGACCCGGACGATCCGGGCCGGGATCAGCCCGGCCTCGGCGAGCGGGGTGAAGAGTTCGGCGAGCTCGGGCGTCCAGCCGTAGCCGGACAGCGGCAGCTCGTCAGAGGGGAAACCAGAGGGGAAACCAGAGGGGGAGCCAGAGGCGGAGGCGGAGGGGAACGACGAAGTGGAGGCAGCGTTGAACAACGCGGTGGGCCCTTCGGGAGGAGATGATCCCGGCGGGCTGCGGCTGGCGCGGAAAAGGTCAGCCGGCGGCCGGGAAGAGGAGGTGAACGCGGGTACTGCCCAAGGCAGCTATCGGGGCGACAACGACCACGGGGTTCACCTCCTGCTCTCTACTCCTCGGGCGGCCGTGAAGGCCCCCGATCTGGACGGGACAAACGCTAGCTGGTGGGGGTGGCGGGGCCAACTGGTTTTTGACCTGCGGAAACGCGGTGAAGGGATCCACAAGGGACCAACATTGGACCTACAAAAGTGCGGGCCCGCGCCCAGGAACCCGCCGGAGCCGACTACCCGCCGTACCGGTGCTTGAGGTTCGGGTCGTCCAGCCACCAGGGCCGCATCCCGGCCTCCTCCTCGGCCGGCAGCCCCGCCGCCTGCGCCTGCGCCGCGGCCTCCTCGAACCGGGCGTCCAGTTCGGCGTCCACCGCCTTGATCTCCTCCCGCCCCTGCACCACCATCCGCCGCACCAGCGCGGCCAGGAACGGCAGCCCGACCAGGTCGCCCAGCACCCAGAGCATGTTGCCGCCCCAGGTCTGGTCCTGCGCCAGGCTCGGCCCCCACGGCCGCCCGAGCGCCACGTAGTGGTGCTCGGCGACCAGGTGGCCGCCGTAGATCAGCACCAGCCCGAGCCCCGCGTCGAAGATCACCTCGGCGAAGGTGATGAACAGCCCGACCAGGTGCGGGTACTCGCGCCCGACCGGGTCGATCTGCAGCCGCGGCCAGAAGTACGCCAGCCCGAGCAGCACCAGCGCCAGGTGCAGCAGCACGTTCCCGAACGCGCTGGACACCGACTCCTCGTACCAGGGCGTGAAGTAGAGCAGCCACGGCGGGGCCATCAGCAGCGCGGTGGAGACGGCCGGGAACATCAGCACCTTGGACGGCCGGCTGCGCAGCGCCCGCAGGATGCGCTCGCGCCGGGCCGGCGGCGCGGCCGCGACCAGCAGCGAGACCGGCGCGCCGAGGGCGAGCAGCAGCGGGACGAGCATCAGCAGCAGCACGACCTGGACGGCCCGGTCGGTGAACAGGATCCGCTCGTACACGCCGAGGCCGGAGCAGGTGCACCAGATCCACAGCAGCAGCCCGCCCAGGAAGGCGGCGGTGCGGGACGGCTGCCAGCGCTCGCCGCCGGCCCGGTGGACGGTGCGCACCGCGGCCAGGTACCAGCCGCCGAGCAGCACGGAGAGGGTGAGCACCAGCGGTTCGGCCGTCCACGCGGTGGCCAGGTCGGACCACTGCCAGGGCGGTGGTCCGCTGTAGGCGAGCACTCGCACCGCGCCGTCCATCCGTCCGCCCACCTCGTTCGCGCCCTGCCGCCGCCGGCGCCGTCCGGCGGTCCGTCGGGCGCCGCGGACCGGACCGCGGCGCCCCGGCCATGATGGCCTCCCGGCCGGGGCCCGCCGCGCCCGGGGCCCGCCTCTATACCTGCGCCTGAACAAAGCTTTACCGAGCCCGGAAAAAGCTTTGCCCAGGCAAAGTTCCGGCCTCGACGGCCCCCGGACCGCAACCGGCGCAGGGCCGTGTTCGTCTGGCAGGATGCACCGTCGGCGATACCGGCCACGCGGGTGATGACAAGGGGACGACAAGGGTGCAAGGCACTGCACGCGGCGAGGGCCGCCGGCTGGCGGCGCGCCACCGCAACATCGAGCTGGGCCTGCTGGCGCTCGCGGTGGCCGTCTGTCTGGCGGGGCACATCGACGCCGATCTGGCACTGACCGGCAAGATGCCGCCCGGGCTGCTGGTCCACGGCCTGGCGCTGGGCGGACTGGCCGGGGCGGCGCACCTGGCGGTGCGGCGGTTCGCCCCGTACGCGGATCCGCTGATCCTGCCGCTGGGCGTCTTCCTGACCGGCTTCGGGCTGATGCTGCTGGACCGGCTGGACATCTCCTACGCGGCGGCGCACGCCAAGAAGGGCGACTACCAGAAGCTCCCGGCCGCGCCCTCGCAGCTGATGTGGGTGTTCGTCTCGGTCGCGGTGGCGATCGCGCTGATCGCGCTGATCAAGCACCACAGGTTCTTCCAGCGGTACGTGTACCTGCTGATGACGGGGGCGCTGATCCTGCTGGCGGCGCCCGCGTTCTTCCCGGGTCGGCCGGAGGACTTCGGCGCCAAGCGCTGGATCCGCCTGTTCGGGCTCTCCTTCGAGCCGGACGAGTTCGTGAAGGTCGCGATCACGATCTTCTTCGCCGGCTATCTGATGGCCTCCCGGGACGCGCTCGCGCTGGCCGGCCGGAAGATCTGGGGGATGACCCTGCCGCGCGGGCGGCACGTCGGCCCGGTGCTGGCGATCTGGGTGGTCAGCCTGCTGGTGCTGGTCTTCGAGCGCGACCTCGGCACCTCGCTGATCTTCTTCGGCGTCTTCGTCGTGATGCTGTACGCGGCGACCGAGCGCACCAGCTGGGTGGTGCTCGGCCTGCTGATGGCGGTCGGCGGCGCGGCCGTGGTCGGCACCGTGGAGCCGCACGTGCACGGGCGCGTCGAGGCCTGGCTGCACCCGCTCGACATCTACAAGGAGCACCACGACCCGGCGATCATCTCCGACCAGCCCGCCGAGGCGCTGTTCAGCCTGGGCACCGGGCACCTGACCGGGACGGGCCTGGGCTCGGGGCGGCCGTGGCTGATCGGCTTCGCCGGGCGCAGCGACTTCGTCTTCACCACGATCGGCGAGGAGCTGGGCCTGGCCGGGGTGACGGCGGTGCTGCTGGTGTACCTGCTGCTGGTCCAGCGCGGGCTGCGGACGGCGGTCGGGCTGACCGACCCGTTCGGCAAGCTGCTGGCGACGGGGCTGTCGACGGCGCTGGCGCTGCAGGTGTTCGTGGTGGTCGGCGGGGTGAGCGGGCTGGTGCCGCTGACCGGCAAGGCGCTGCCGTTCCTGGCGGCGGGTGGCTCGTCGCTGCTGGCGAACTGGCTGATCGTGGCGCTGCTGATCAAGCTGAGCGACTCGGCCGGGCGCACGGCGCTGGAGCCGGCGCCGCCGAGCCCCGATCCGCTCCCGGCGCAGGCCGGGCCGGCGGGCCGGGCGGCCCCGGGCGGTGCGGCCGCGGGCGGTGCGGCCGCGGTGGATCCGAGCCCGAACCCGAGCCCGGGCCCGAACCCGACCGCGCCGAGCGGCCCGAACCCGACGGCCCCGGAGCTGACGCTCCCACGCCCGGCCGCCCCGGGCCCGGATCCGGACCGGACCGAGGTCAACCCGGCCTCCCCGCACCCCCCGGCCGGGCAGTCCCCGTACGGGTACCACCCGGCCCCGCAGTCCCCCTTCCCGCCGAACCCGTCCACCGCCTGACCTCCCGCCGCCTGACCGTCCGCCGGCCGCCCTCCGGGCAACGGCGAGCCGACGCCAGGAGACGACCTGCGACAGGAGAAGAACGGACGTCAGGAGACGAACGGACGTCAGGAGACGGCCGGCGTCAGGAGACGACCCGACGCACAGGGCCTCCCCCGCGGGATGCGGGGGAGGCCCTGTGCGTCCGCCGTCACGCCCGGAGCCCCGGGCGCTACTGCTGCTCCCACGGCGGCCGGGGCGGGTAGTCGGGCGCCCGCCGCTCCGGCGGCGGCCCGGCCGGCCGGTCGCTGTCCGGCGGGGGCGGCCCGGGCCGGTGGTGGGGCCCGCCGCGGGCGGTGAGGCGGCCGCGGACGTTGTCGGCGGCCAGGACGTCGGCCCAGCGTTCCGGGTACTCGGAGGGGACGTCGACGTCGTCGCCGTCCTCCTCGCCCCACTCCTCCTCGGCGCCTTCGGCGAGGCCGAGTTCGCGGGCGCGCCGGGCCCGTTCGGCGGCGCGCCGGGCGGCGACCTCGCGGACCACGGCGGCGGCGGCCTCCTCCTGGGCGCGCTCGTTCTCGGCGCGGGCGTCGGCGGTCTCCAGGGTGGGCCAGCGGCGGTCTATGGCGGCGTTCATGGCGGCGCCGATGAGGACGGCCAGGGCGACCACGAAGATCCACAGCAGTACGGCCACCGGCGCGGCCAGCGAGCCGTACACCGAGGGGACCTCGACCGAGCTGACCAGGTAGATCCGCAGGGCGACGCTGCAGACGACCAGCACCACCAGGGCGACCAGGGCGCCGGGGACGTCCTCGCGCCAGGGGGTGGAGACGGGGACGGCCAGGTGGTAGAGGGTGGTGAGGGAGACGATCAGCAGCACGATGGCGACCGGCCAGTAGGCGGCGCCGACCAGTCCGGCGACGCCGGGCACGGCGTTCTCGATGAGTCCGGGTCCGGCCATCAGCAGCGGCAGCACCAGGGAGCTGATGACGAGGGCGCCGAAGTAGAGGCCGAGGGACATCAGCCGGGTCTTGACGATGCCCCGCTTGCCGTCGAGCCCGTACATGACGGTGATGGTGTCGATGAAGATGTAGAGCGCTCTGGAGCCGGACCACAGCGACAGCAGGAAGCCGATCGAGACGAGGTCGGGCCGGGAGTGGGCGAAGACCTGGTCCAGCAGCGGCACCACGACCTCTTTGACGGACGAGTCCGACAGGACCGTCCCGGAGGCCGAGACGATGTCGTGCTTGAGCCGGTCGATGGTGCCGGCCCCGAGGAACTCGTCGAGGTAGCCGAGGGTGCCGGCCAGGCCGAGGAGCAGCGGCGGGATCGACAGCAGGGTGAAGAAGGCCGCCTCCGCGGCGAGTCCGGTGACCCGGTACTCGACGCAGGTGTTGGTGGTGTCCTTGACCAGCTCCCACGCCGTACGGCGCCAGGCGGCCTGTTTGGCCGCGCGTCGGGAGCCCTTGCCCCGGCGCCGGGAGGGCCGTTCGGGGTTCGGTCTGCTCGTCTCGCCTGCTGCTTGCACGGGTCTAACGGTATCGGGCCGGGGCCGCGCGGTTGATCTCCCCCGGGGTACGGGCGCGTGGACGGGCGCCGGGGCGGGGAGCGGCGGGAATCCCCGACTGTCTCACATAACGAAACATCAGCGTCCACCATCCGGATGTTAGTGGACCGCAAGTCCCGCGCCGTGCCAATCTCTTGCCATGCCGAGCGCCGGAACCACCCTAGTTGGTCGACTCCACGTCGATCTCCTTCGCGTGTCCAGCGCCATCTGTCCGGCGATCTGAGCCCACCCCGCCGCATCACCGCACCCGGGCGCCACCCACCTCGCAGTCCCCGCTGGAGCGGACGCGCGGGCGCCCGGCCGGCCACGGTCACTGCTCTCCCCGGCCCTGGGAATACCCGCAGGTCACAGCAGCACCGCACCGCCGCGCACCCCCAGCGACCCACCCGGCGTCAGAGCCATCTGCCCCGAAGGACTTCACCATGGCCACCACCCCCGAGACCGCCGAGCCCACGGCCGACCGCGCCGCCGCGCGACGCCCCGCCGCGCCTCGCAAGGTGACCCGTCACCGCGGCGAGGGCCAGTGGGGCATGGGCCACTTCACTCCGCTGAACGCCAACGAGCAGTTCAAGAAGGACGACGACGGTCTCAACGTACGGACACGTATTGAGACGATCTACGCGCACCGGGGCTTCGACTCGATCGACCCCGCCGACCTGCGCGGCCGGATGCGCTGGTGGGGCCTGTACACCCAGCGCAAGGAGGGCATCGACGGCGGCAAGACCGCGATCCTGGAGCCGCACGAGCTCGACGCCGAGTACTTCATGCTGCGCGTGCGGGTCGACGGCGGCCGGCTGACCGTCGCCCAGCTGAAGGCGATCGCCGAGGTCTCCGAGCAGTACGCCCGCAACACCGCCGACCTGACCGACCGCCAGAACGTCCAGTACCACTGGATCCGGATCGAGGACGTCCCGGCGATCTGGCAGAAGCTGGAGGCCGTCGGCCTGTCCACCACCGAGGCCTGCGGCGACACCCCGCGCGTCATCCTCGGCTCCCCGGTGGCCGGCATCGCCGAGGACGAGATCATCGACGGCACCCCCGCCATCGAGGAGATCCAGCGGCGCTTCATCGGCAACAAGGACTTCTCCAACCTGCCGCGCAAGTTCAAGTCCGCCGTCTCCGGCTCCCCGCTGCTGGACGTCGCGCACGAGATCAACGACGTCGCCTTCGTCGGCGTGGTCCACCCCGAGCACGGCCCCGGCTTCGACCTGTGGGTCGGCGGAGGGCTGTCCACCAACCCCAAGCTGGGCGTGCGGCTGGGCGCCTGGGTCCCGCTGGACGAGGTCGCCGACGTCTACGGCGGCGTCATCGGCATCTTCCGCGACTACGGCTACCGCCGGCTGCGCAACCGCGCCCGGCTGAAGTTCCTGGTCGCCGACTGGGGCGTGGAGAAGTTCCGCCAGGTGCTGGAGGACGAGTACCTCACGTACCGGCTGGTCGACGGCCCCGCCCCGCAGGAGCCCAGCGGCCGCTGGCGCGACCACGTCGGCGTCCACCGCCAGAAGGACGGCCGGTACTACATCGGCTTCGCGCCGCGCGTCGGCCGGGTCGACGGCCGGCTGCTCGGCCAGATCGCCGACCTCGCCGCCGCGCACGGCAGCGACCGGCTGCGCACCACCGCCGAACAGAAGATGCTGGTCCTCGACATCGCCGAGGACCAGGTCGACTCGGTGGTGGCCGGCCTGGAAGCGCTGGACCTGCGGGTCACCCCGTCGCCGTTCCGCCGCGGCACCATGGCCTGCACCGGCATCGAGTACTGCAAGCTCGCCATCGTCGAGACCAAGGAGCGCGGCCGCACGCTCATCGACGAGCTGGAGAAGCGCCTGCCGGACTTCGCCGAGCCGCTGACCATCAACATCAACGGCTGCCCGAACGCCTGCGCCCGCATCCAGGTCGCCGACATCGGCCTCAAGGGCCAGCTCGTCCCGGACGGCAACGGCGAGCAGGTCGAGGGCTACCAGGTGCACCTGGGCGGCGCGCTCGGCCTGGAGGCCGGGTTCGGCCGCAAGGTCCGCGGCCTCAAGGTCACCAAGGACGACCTGCCCGACTACGTCGAGCGCGTCCTGACCCGCTACCAGGCCGACCGCACCGAGGGCGAGCGCTTCGCCCAGTGGGCGGCCCGGGCCGGCGAGGAGCAGCTGTCGTGAGTGAGCGTGCCGCACCGTTCTTCTGCCCCTATTGCGGGGACGAGGACCTGCGCCCCTCCGAGGTCGGGCACGGCGCCTGGGAGTGCCACGGGTGCCGCCGCGCCTTCCAGCTGAAGTTCCTCGGCCTGCTGTCCCCGACCGCCCCGGCCCCGACCGCCCCGGCCGCGGCCGACTCGGCTTCGGCCGCCACGACTTCGGCCGACTCGATGTCGGCTGCATCGACTGCGACCAACTCGACTGCGACCGACGGGGGTTCGTCCGGTGACCAGCGCGACGACTGACTACGAGGAGATAGCCGTCCGGGCCGGCCGCGAGCTGGAGGAGGCGATGCCCCAGGAGATCCTGGCCTGGGCCGCCGACACCTTCGGCCGCCGCTTCTGCGTCACCTCCTCGATGGAGGACGCGGTGGTCGCCCACCTCGCCTCCTCGGTGTTCCCCGGCGTGGACGTGGTGTTCCTGGACACCGGCTACCACTTCCCGGAGACCATCGGCACCCGGGACGCGGTGGCCGCGACCATGCCGGTCAACGTCATCACCCTCAGGCCGCTGCGCACCGTGGCCGAGCAGGACGCCGAGCACGGGCCGCACCTGCACGACCGCGACCCGGACCTGTGCTGCTCGCTGCGCAAGGTCGAGCCGCTGAACCGCGGCCTCGGCGGCTACGACGCCTGGGCGACGGGGCTGCGCCGCGACGAGTCCCCGAGCCGGGCGGACACCCCGGTGGTGTCCTGGGACGCCCGGCGCCGCAAGGTCAAGATCGCCCCGATCGCCCGGTGGACGCAGGAGGACGTGGACGCCTACGTCGCCGCCCACGGGGTGCTGCTCAACCCGCTGCTGTGGGAGGGCTACACCTCGATCGGCTGCTCGCCGCTGTCCTGCACGCGCAAGCCCGCCGAGGGCGAGGACGCCCGGGCCGGGCGCTGGTCCGGCTCCGGCAAGACCGAGTGCGGCATCCACCTCTGACCCGCCCCCCACTACCGACGAAGGACTTGAGACTGTGACAGCTCACACCCGGGCCGCCGACGGAGCCGCGGAGGCGGCCCCCGCGGCCGCCCCCTGCGAGCGCGGCGCCACCGTGTGGCTGACCGGGCTGCCGAGCGCGGGCAAGACCACGCTCGCCTTCGCGCTGGCCGGACGGCTGCGCGCCGAGGGCCACCGGGTCGAGGTCCTGGACGGCGACGAGATCCGCGAGTTCCTCTCCAAGGGCCTCGGCTTCACCCGCGAGGACCGGCACACCAACGTGACCCGGATCGGCTTCGTCGCCGAGAAGCTCGCCGCCCACGGCGTCAAGGTGCTCGCCCCGGTGATCGCCCCGTTCGCCGACTCGCGCGCCGCGGTGCGCGAGCGGCACGCGGCGGCCGGCACCGAGTTCCTGGAGGTCCACGTCGCCACCCCGGTCGAGCTGTGCGCCGAACGCGACGTCAAGGGCCTGTACGCCAAGCAGGCCGCCGGCGAGCTGGCCGGCCTCACCGGCGTGGACGACCCGTACGAGGCGCCGCAGAAGCCGGAGCTGCGGATCCAGACGCAGGGCCGCGCGGTCGCCGAGTCCGCCGCCGAGCTGCACGCCTTCCTGACCGAGAGGGGTCTCGCATGACCACCGCGACCGACGGCCCGGTCCGCACCCACGAAGACGCCCCCTTCGCGCTGTCCCACCTGGACGCGCTGGAGGCCGAGTCTGTGCACGTCTTCCGCGAGGTCGCGGGGGAGTTCGAGCGCCCGGTGATCCTGTTCTCGGGCGGCAAGGACTCCATCGTCATGCTGCACCTGGCACTCAAGGCCTTCCACCCGGCCGCCGTGCCGTTCTCGCTGCTGCACGTCGACACCGGGCACAACTTCCCCGAGGTGATCGCCTACCGCGACCGCGTCGTGGCCGAGTACGGCCTGCGCCTGCACGTCGCCCACGTCCAGGACTTCATCGACGACGGCCGGCTGCGCGAGCGCCCGGACGGCACCCGCAACCCGCTGCAGACCGTCCCGCTGCTCGACGCCATCGAGACGAACCGCTTCGACGCGGTGTTCGGCGGCGGGCGCCGCGACGAGGAGAAGGCCCGTGCCAAGGAGCGCGTGTTCTCCCTGCGCGACGAGTTCGGCGCCTGGGACCCTCGCCGCCAGCGCCCCGAGCTGTGGTCGCTGTACAACGGCCGGCACGCCGTCGGCGAGCACGTGCGCGTCTTCCCGCTGTCCAACTGGACCGAGCTGGACGTCTGGCAGTACATCGAGCGCGAGGGCATCGACCTCCCGGAGATCTACTACGCCCACGAGCGGGACGTCTTCGCCCGCGCCGGCATGTGGCTGACCGCCGGCGCGTGGGGCGGCCCCAAGGAGAACGAGCCCGTCCAGCGGCGGCTGATCCGCTACCGCACCGTCGGCGACATGTCCTGCACCGGCGCCGTCGACTCGGACGCCACCGACATCCAGGCCGTGATCGCCGAGATCGCCGCCAGCCGCCTCACCGAGCGCGGCGCGACGCGGGCCGACGACAAGCTGTCCGAGGCCGCGATGGAAGACCGCAAGCGCGAGGGGTACTTCTAACGATGACCAGCACCACCCAGGAAGCCACCGCCACGTCGCTGCTGCGCTTCGCCACCGCCGGATCCGTCGACGACGGCAAGTCCACCCTGGTCGGCCGCCTGCTGCACGACTCCAAGTCCGTGCTCGCCGACCAGCTGGAGGCCGTCGAACGCGCCTCCCTGAACCGCGGCCAGGACGCGCCCGACCTCGCGCTGCTCACCGACGGCCTGCGCGCCGAGCGCGAGCAGGGCATCACCATCGACGTGGCCTACCGCTACTTCGCCACCCCCCGGCGGCGGTTCATCCTCGCCGACACCCCCGGGCACGTGCAGTACACCCGCAACATGGTGACCGGCGCCTCCACCGCCGAACTGGCCGTGGTGCTGGTCGACGCCCGCAACGGCGTCGTCGAGCAGACCCGCCGGCACGCCGCCGTCGCCGCGCTGCTGCGGGTGCCGCACGTCGTACTGGCCGTCAACAAGATGGACCTGGTCGACTACGCCGAGCCCGTCTTCGCCGCCATCGCCGAGGAGTTCACCGCCTACGCCGCCTCGCTCGGCGTGGGCGACGTGGTGGCCGTGCCGATCTCGGCCCTCGCCGGGGACAACGTCGTCGAGCCGTCCGCGCACATGGACTGGTACGGCGGCCCGACCCTGCTGGAGCACCTGGAGACCGTCCCGGTCGGCAGCGACCCGGACGCCGATCCGGCCCGCTTCCCGGTCCAGTACGTGATCCGCCCGCAGAGCGAGGAGCACCCCGACTACCGCGGCTACGCCGGGCAGTTGGCCTCCGGCGTGCTGCGGGTCGGCGACCCGGTGACGGTGCTGCCCTCGGGCCACACCACCACCGTCGCCGGGATCGACGCGCTCGGCCGCGAGACGGACCTCGCCTGGGCGCCCCAGTCGATCACCGTCCGGCTCGCCGACGACCTCGACGTCTCCCGCGGCGACCTGATCGCGGCCGGCGTGATCCCCGCGCCCACCAGGGACATCGAGGCCACCGTCAGCCACCTCAACGAGCGCCCGCTGCGCGCCGGGGACAAGGTCCTGCTCAAGCACACCACCCGCACCGTGCGCGCGCTGGTCAAGGACATCACCTACCGCATCGCTCTGCCGACCAAGGCGGGCGACACCCTCGAACAGCGCTCCGGCGCCCAGGGGTTGAACGTCAACGACCTCGGCCACGTGGTGCTGCGCACCGCCGAGCCGCTGGCGCTCGACGCCTACTGCGACAACCGCCGCACCGGCTCGTTCCTGCTGATCGACCCGGCCGACGGCACCACCCTCACCGCCGGCATGGCGGGCGAGGCCTTCGCGACCGTACGCGCCACCGAACCCGCTGAGGAGGACTGGGTCTGATGCCCAGCGAGGCGTTCTCGGACATGGACAAGGAAGGCGGCCGCATCGGCAGCGGCGTCCTCGGCAGCGGCCAGGGCGGCCTGACCCGATGTGCGGGCCGACAGCGCTGAGTTGCGACCCCCGGCCGCCCCGACGGGCGACCGCCACGTCCCCGAGACCGCCTCCCGACGGTCCGTCGATGAACAGGACTTCACCATGGCACCGAACCTGGCCCCCTCGCATACCCATGCCCGCCCCAACGCCGGCCGGATCAGACGCTCCGCGGTGGCCGCCGTGGCCGGCCTGACCGCCGTGACCCTGCTGTCGGCGTGCAGCTACGGCTCCAAGGCGGACGACAAGAAGGCGGGCGCCGACTCCGCCGCCAGTTCGGCCGGCGCCTCCGGCGCGAAGCTGTCCGCGGACACCGTGAAGATCGGCTACTTCGCGAACCTGACCCACGGCACCGCCCTGGTCGGCCTCCAGGAGGGGCTGTTCCAGAAGGAGTTGGGCGCCACCCAGATCAAGACCCAGGTCTTCAACGCGGGCCCCTCCGAGATCGAGGCGCTCAACGCCGGCTCCATCGACATCGGCTGGATCGGCCCCTCCCCCGCGATCAACGGCTACACCAAGTCCGACGGCCAGTCCCTGAAGATCATCGGCGGCTCGGCCTCCGGCGGGGTCAAGCTGGTGGTCAACCCGGACAAGATCTCCTCGCTGGACGACCTCAAGGGCAAGAAGATCGCCACCCCGCAGCTGGGCAACACCCAGGACGTGGCGCTGCTCAACTACCTGGCGGGCAAGGGCTTCAAGGTCGACGCGGCGTCCGGCGCCGGCGACGTCTCGGTGGTGCGCACCGACAACAAGGTCACCCCCGACGCCTACCGGCAGGGCTCCATCGACGGCGCCTGGGTGCCCGAGCCCACCGCCTCCAAGCTGGTCACCCTCGGCGCGAAGGTCCTGCTCAACGAGAAGGACGTCTGGCCGGACAAGAAGTTCGTGATCACCAACATCATCGTCTCGCAGAAGTTCCTCAAGGAGCACCCGGACGTGGTGGAGGCCGTGCTGCGCGGCTCGGTGAACACCAACGCCTTCATCAAGGCCAACCCGGACAAGGCCAAGGCCGACGCCAACGAGGCGATCAAGAAGGAGGCCGGCAACGCGCTGGAGCCGGCCATCCTCGACCCCGCCTGGGCCGACATCGACTTCCTCGACGACCCGCTGGCGAACACCCTCCAGGCCGAGGCCGACCACGCCGTCACCGCCGGGCTCCTCAAGCTGCCCAAATCAAGTTCCGCTGGCGCGGGGGCCAACCTGAACGGCATCTACGACCTCACCCTGCTCAACAAGGTGCTCGCGGCCAAGGGCCAGGGCCCCGTGGCGGACGCCGGACTCGGCGCCAAGTAGCGCCACCCGGCGCCGAACAGCACCGCGCGGCGCCGAGTCCGCCCCGACTCCGCGGTCCGGACCCCCGCCCACCCGGTCGATCCGCGATCGATGCCCACCGGGACGGGCGGGGCCGGGCCCCGGCCCCCGCTCCGCCAGCCCTCAGCCAGACCACTCACGCAGGAGGTGTCCGGATGACCCCGGCACTGACCACCTCGGCGGACACCGCCGGCGCCGGCGCCGGCGGCGCCGCGCCCGCCGTCCGGATCTCGCACGTGCACAAGTCCTTCGGCCGCCCGGGCGCGCAGACCCACGTCCTGGACGACATCACCCTCGACGTCGCGCCCGGCGAGTTCGTCACCCTGCTCGGCGCCTCGGGCTGCGGCAAGTCCACCCTGCTCAACCTGGTCGCCGGCCTCGACCAGCCCACCGCCGGCGCCATCGAGGTGCCGGGCGGCCGCCCCGCGCTGATGTTCCAGGAGCACGCGCTGTTCCCCTGGCTCACCGCCGGCCGCAACATCGAACTCGCCCTCAAGCTGGCCGGCGTCCCCCGCGCCGAGCGCCGCGCCGAAGCCGAGCGCCTGCTCGAACTCGTCCGCCTCAAGGGCTCGTACGGCAAGCGCGTGCACGAGCTGTCCGGCGGCATGCGCCAGCGCGTCGCGATGGCCCGCGCACTGGCCCAGGGCAGCCAGGTGCTGCTGATGGACGAGCCGTTCGCCGCGCTCGACGCCATCACCCGCGACGTGCTGCACGACGAGATCACCCGGATCTGGGCCGAACGGCAGCTGTCCGTCCTGTTCGTCACCCACAACGTGCGCGAGGCCGTGCGCCTGGCCCAGCGCGTCGTCCTGCTCTCCTCCCGCCCCGGCCGCGTCGCCCGCGAGTGGCGGATCGACCTGCCGCAGCCGCGCCGCATCGAATCCACCGGCGTCGCCGACCTGTCCATCGAGATCACCGAAGAACTGCGTGGGGAGATCCGTCGCCATGGCCAGCACTGACAGCACCCCGGTCCTGGAGAAGGCCGACAAGACCGACAAGGGCGCCGCCACGGACACCGCCGGTGTCGGCGCCGGCCTGGACGCCCTCGACGCCGTCTCCGCCCAGCGCGGCTCGCTCGGCCAGGCACTGCGGACCAAGGCCCTGCCGCCGCTGATCGGCGTCCTCGTGGTGCTCGCCCTGTGGCAGGGGGCGTACAGCCTGCACCTCACCTCCGCCTACAAGCTGCCCAGCCCGACCGACGTGTGGCACTCCGCCCAGGACCTCTGGTACCAGGGCACGCTGTTCTCGATCATCTGGACCAGCGTCTGGCGCGGCCTGTCCGGCTTCCTGCTCGCCGTCGTCATCGGCACCCCGATCGGGCTGGTCGTCGCCCGCGTCCGGCCGGTGCGCACCGCCATCGGCACGGTCCTCCAGGGCCTGCAGTCGCTGCCCTCGGTCGCCTGGGTGCCGGCCGCGGTCATCTGGCTCGGCATCAACGACCAGATGATGTACGCGGTCATCCTGCTCGGCGCCGTCCCCTCCATCGCCAACGGCCTGATCGCCGGCATCGACCAGGTGCCGCCGCTGTTCCTGCGCGCCGGACGCACCATCGGCGCCACCGGCCTCACCGGCGCCCGGCACGTCCTCATCCCCGCCGCGCTGCCCGGCTACCTGGCCGGCCTCAAGCAGGGCTGGGCGTTCTCCTGGCGCTCCCTGATGGCCGCAGAACTCGTCGCCTCCTCCCCCGACCTCGGCCGGGGCCTGGGCCGGTTCCTGGAGGACCAGCGCGAGTTCTCCGACATGTCCGGGGTGCTGCTCGGCATCATCCTGATCCTGTTCGTCGGCATCGCCATCGAACTGCTCGTCTTCACCCCGGTCGAACGCCGGGTGCTGCGCAACCGCGGCCTGCTGGCCGCCGCCAAGTAAGGCCGACGCCGATGCCCGCCCTCCTGCTGATCGCCCACGGCAGCCGCGACCCGCGGCACGCCGCGACCGTGGCCGCACTGGTCCAGGAGGTGCGGGTGCTGCGCCCCGGGCTGGACGTCGCCACCGCCTACCTGGACCACTGCGCGCCGCGCATCCCGCAGGTCGTCGGGCGGCTCGACGACGCGGTGGCCGTCCCGCTGCTGCTCAACCGGGCCTACCACGCCAAGCACGACATCCCGGCCGCCCTGCGCACGGCGGACGCGGCCCTGCCCGTCGCCGCCGTCCTGGGCCCGTCGCCGCTGCTGCTCGCCGCCCTGGAGCGCCGCCTCGCCGAGGCCGGGGTGGACGTGCACTCGGCCGCCGTCCGGGCCCGCACCGGCGTGGTGCTCGCGGCGGCCGGCTCCTCCGACCCGGCCGCCGACGCCGCCACCCGCGCGGTGGCCGCCGCGTGGCGCCGCAGCCGCGGCTGGGCCGCCGTCGAGGTGGCCTACGCCTCCGCCACCGGCCCGCGCGTGCCCGACGCCCTGGCCGCCCTGCGCGCCGCGGGCGCCGCCCGCACCGCCGTCTCCCCCTACCTGCTGGCCCCTGGCCTCCTGCCCGACCGCATCGCCGACGCGGCTGCCGGAGCGGACGCCGTCGCCGACGTCCTGGGCCCCGCCCCCGAACTGGCCGCCCTCCTCCTGGAGCGCTACGACGAGGCGCGTACGGCCGCCACGATGCCCCAGACGCTCACTGCCTGACCACGGGGCCGGCTCACTCGTGATCGAGGATGCTGTGCTCGCTCAGATCAGCGGCGTGCCGCGCCACAGTGCGGTAGTCCGCATCGTCGTGGAGGACCGTGAGGCCGTGGTGTGCGGCCGTCGCCGCGATCATGAGGTCGACCGCGGAGGCACTACGGTGCTGCCCGGCGAGGGCCATGCGCCGCTGAACCGTGTCGATCCAGCGCCCAGCGTTCTTCGGTACCGAGACGTCCGGGTACAGGTCGGCGAACATCTCGGTGATCTCGTCGTACTCCCGGCCGCTGCGCGCGTTGTACAGAAACTCTGCGCGCTGCGGGTAGCACGACGCGATCGAGCCTGCGTCGATCGCGTCGTACCAAACGGCCAGGAGCTTGGGCTCGCCCAACAGCCGGACAAGTCCAGAGGTGTCGAGGAGATAGATCACCGGGCGTCCTTCTCGGCTCGGTGCATCCGCTCTGCGTCCTCGACGGCGCCCCAGTGCTGAGCCCGCTCGAAATGCCGGCTGATCCGGGCAGCACGTTCCTGCCGCTCGGCGTAGAAGCGCAGTGCGAGGTTGACGGCGTCCTTCTTGGTCCGAACTCCGGCGAGCGTCATTGCTCGTTCCAGCGCCTCTTCATCGATGTCGATCTGTGTCACGGACATCCGGATACCTCCGTCGATCGATGTTGGTGATGTACATAGCATTGCACATGACCAACATCAACGGAGGTTCGGACCGCCGCAGGGTGATGGTGTCCGTCAGACAGACGGGCCCCGCGACGAAACGGCCCGGCCCCCTCGGTGCGAGGGGGCCGGGCCGTCGGTGGTTCGCCGGGGGTTAGTCGAAGGCGCGGCGCTGGCGGCCGGTGCCGTAGTTGGAGCCGGACTTGGCGCCGCTGCCGGGCTTGGCGCGGCCGGAGGAGCGGCCGATGAAGCCGGCCGCCTGGGGGCGGTCGCCCTGGGCGGCGGCGCCGCCCATGCGCTGCTTGGGGCGGGGGCGGCGCGGGTTGCCGTTCATGTCGACGTCGGCGGGCAGCGCGGAGCGCTTGCCGGGGCGGCGGCGCGGGTTGCCGGACTTGGCGTCGGCCTTGGCGGCGGGGGCCTCGGCGGGCGCGGGGACGGCGACGGCGACCGCGACGCCGCTGGGGGTGCGGGCGCCGGTGATCTTGGCGAGGTCGGCGTCGCCGGGGCGGACCTTGGTGACGGTGGGGCGGATGCCCGCGACCGTCATCAGCCGGTTGACCTCGCGGCGCTGCTCGGGCAGGACGAGGGTGACGACGGTACCGGACTCGCCGGCCCGGGCGGTGCGGCCGCCGCGGTGCAGGTAGTCCTTGTGGTCGACCGGCGGGTCGACGTTGACGACCAGGTCGAGGCCTTCGATGTGGATGCCGCGGGCGGCGACGTTGGTGGCGATCAGCGCGGTGACGTGACCGTCGCGGAACTGGTCGAGGACCCGGTTGCGCTGCGGCTGGGACTTGCCGCCGTGCAGGGCCGCGGCCCGGACGCCGGTGGCGAGCAGCTGCTTGGCGAGGCGGTCGGCGCCGTGCTTGGTGTGCACGAACATGATCACGCGCCCGTCGCGGGAGGCGATGTGCGCGGTGGTGGACGCCTTGTCGGCCTGGTCCAGCTGGAGGACGTGGTGGTCCATGGTGGTGACCGCGCCGGCCGACGGGTCGACCGAGTGGGTGACCGGGTCGGTGAGGAAGCGCTTGACCAGGCGGTCGACGTTGCGGTCCAGGGTCGCGGAGAACAGCATCCGCTGCCCGCCCTCGGCGACCTGCTCCAGCAGCTTGCTGACCTGCGGGAGGAAGCCCATGTCGGCCATCTGGTCGGCCTCGTCGAGGACGGTGATGGCGACGTCGGACAGGTTGACGTCACCGCGGCCGATCAGGTCGTCGAGCCGGCCGGGGGTGGCGACCAGGACCTCGGTGCCACGGCGGACGGCGTTGGCCTGGCGGTTGATCGACATGCCGCCGACGACGGTGGTGATCCGCAGGTTGACGGCGGTCGCGTAGGGGGTGAGCGCGTCGGTGACCTGCTGGGCGAGCTCGCGGGTGGGCACCAGGACGAGCGCCAGCGGGTAGCGGGCGACGGCGCGGCGCCCGGCGGTGCGGGCGAGCAGCGGCAGGCCGAAGGCGAGGGTCTTGCCGGAGCCGGTGCGGCCGCGGCCGAGCACGTCGCGGCCGGCGATCGAGTCGGGCAGGGTGGCGCCCTGGATCGGGAACGGCGCGATGACGCCTTCGCGGGTGAGCGTGCTGAGGATGCCCTTGGGCAGGTCCAGCTCGGCGAAGGTGTCCGCCGGGGGCCGGGCCGGGGTGCCCTCGACGACGGTGAATTCGGCGGCCTCGGGCACGGCGGCGGCGCGGGTGTTCTTGGGGGCGCCGGTGCGGCCGCGCGGCTTGCGGGCGCGCTCGGCGTCGCCGGTACCACGCGGGTTCTCGCCGCGGCGGGCGCGGTCTCCGGCGCCGGTGCGGCCGGCGTTCTCGCCACGGCCGGTGTTCTCGGCACGGCCGGCGCCGGCGCTGCGGCGCGGGTTCTCGCCGCGGCGGGCCTGGTCGGTGGTGCGGGCGGCGCGGTCACGCGGCGGGCGGGCAGGGGTGGTCACGAAGTCTCCGTACGTCGGTCGGCAGCCCCGGATGGGGGCTGGTCGGCCGTCGGTAGGAAATTCGCCGCCCCGGCCGTACGGCGGCATGCGCGGGGGCCCGCACCGTGTGGTACGGGCCCCCGCTTCGCGAGATCGCGAGTCAGCGTGGAGGCTGACGTCAGATGACGCGGATGTTCTCGGCCTGCGGGCCCTTCTGGCCCTGGGTGACGTCGAACTCGACCTGCTGGCCCTCGACGAGCTCACGGAAGCCGTTCGCCACGATGTTCGAGTAGTGGGCGAACACGTCCGGGCCGCCCTCGGCCTGCTCGATGAAGCCGAAGCCCTTTTCGCTGTTGAACCACTTCACGGTGCCGGTAGCCATAACCGTCTCCTCAAAAAACTGGGGCATCAGGGATTCACACCGCGTGAACCCCGGAGTAGCCGCGATCCCCATCCGGAGACTGAAACACCGGACAAAACAAATGCGCCTGTTGGTTGGAACCAGCAGGCGCACACATACGTTCATGGGAACCAAAACTGCAACTGGGTCGACTGTAGCACGGCGACACCCCGATTGACCGGGGACTTTTGTGCTCGACAGATCACGTTTGACGGCCAGGGAAAGGGGGCAAGCGGCGCCCCGCCGAAGCGGGACGCCGCCTGTTTGGCGCGTCGGTCGGGCGTCGCCCGTGTCCGAACGAAGCGATCAGCGCCGTCCGGCCGGCTCCGGCACGCCGTACGTGTCCGCCGCCGGCGCCGGGCCGGCACCGTGGCCCCCGCCGTGGCCATGCTCGGGGTCGGGGTCGGCGCCGTGGCCGGGCCACCAGGCCCGGTTGCCGATCAGCGCGGTGAGCGCCGGGGTGAAGAACATCGCCATCACGAAGGCCGCCAGCACGATGCCGAAGGCCATGGCGAAGCCGAACTCCATCATGAAGGTGTTGCCGGCGAGCATGAACGTCCCGAACGAGGCCGCCAGGATGAAGCCGGCCGCGGCGACGGTCGGGCCTGCGTGGCGCAGCGCCTCGCGGGCCGCCTCGCGCGGGCTGCGGCCCGCGCGGGCCTCCTCGCGCAGACGGGCGATGATCAGGATGTTGTAGTCCGTCCCGATCGCCACCACGAAGAGGTAGATGAGGATCGGCATCATGAACATCAGGCCGGTCTCGTTGCCGATCTTCTGGAAGATCAGCGTGGTGGCGCCCAGCGTGGCGCTGAAGCCGAGGCCGACCGAGGCCATCAGGTACCAGGGGGCGACCACGCTGCGCAGCTGGAGGGCCAGGATGAGCAGGATCAGCAGCCCGGCGATCGGGAAGACCAGCTTGTAGTCGTGGGTCATCGCCAGGTTGATGTCCTTGAACACCGAGGTGAGGCCGCCGACCTTGGCCTCGCTGCCGGCCGGGGCCTGCGCGTGGGCGACGGTGCGCAGCTCGGTCACCGCGTCGATCGCCTCGTTGCTGGCCGGGGCGTCCTTGAGCATGACGGTGAACTGGGCGGTGGCGCCGTCGGCGCTGATGCTCTTGGCGTCGGCGCTCGGCAGGTAGACCTTGGAGACCCCGCCGACGCCCTGCAGCTTGTCGGCGTAGGCCGGGAAGGAGGCCGGGTCGAGCTTCTTGCCGTCGGTGCTGCTCAGGTAGACCTGGCTCGGGTCGGCGGCGCCGGCGGAGAAGCCCTTGGCCATCGTGTCCTGGACGACCATCGACTCCTTGTCCTTGGGCATGGAGCTGCCGGCCATGTCGAAGTTGCCGTTGTAGCCGAGCGCGCCCACGGACAGGGCGAGCAGTACGCCGCCGGAGGCGACGGCGGCCAGCGCCGGGCGCTTCTGGACGATCCGGCCGAGCGCGGTGAAGCGCGCGGTGCTCGGCTCGTTCGTCCACTTCTTGCCGGGCCAGAAGACGGCGCGGGCGGGGATGACCGCGAGCAGCGCGGGGGCCAGGGTGATCGAGGCCAGGGCGGTGACCACGACCGCGATCGCCAGCGCGGGGCCGAGCGCCTGGAACATGCCGAGGCTGGAGAGGATCAGCGCGGCGAAGGCGATGGTGACGGCGCCGGCGGCGGAGGCGATCGCCTCGCCGACCCGGCCGACCGCGTTGGCCACGGCGGCGTTGCGGTCGTCGCCGGCCCGCAGCCGCTCGCGGTAGCGGAAGGCGAGGAACAGGAAGTAGTCGGTGCCGACGCCGAGCACGACGACGATCAGGATCGCCATCAGGATGGGTGTGCTCTTGAGGTCGAAGATGTCGGTCGCGTAGTTGATCAGGCCGATGGAGGCGGGCAGCGCGATCATCAGCGAGACCAGGACCGGCAGCAGGCCGGCCAGGATGCCGCGGAAGATGATGCCGACGATCACGATGACCAGCAGGACCGTGGCCATGGTGATGATGCCCTCGGCCGAGCCGGAGGCTTCCTTCTGGTCGAGCGCCTGGGCGGCGGGGCCGCCGAGCTGGAACTTCAGGTCGGTGCCGGAGGCCAGCGCCTTGCCGTCGTCACGGATGGCCTTGGCGATGTCCGCGGTCTTGTTCTGGTCCTGCTGCTTCGACTTGTCGA
Source organism: Kitasatospora sp. NPDC058478 (assembly GCF_042720345.1). NCBI lineage: Bacteria > Bacillati > Actinomycetota > Actinomycetes > Kitasatosporales > Streptomycetaceae > Kitasatospora > Kitasatospora sp. NPDC058478. Next base: position 120,132 of record NZ_JBHXML010000010.1, read on the forward strand.
CGGCGATCATGGCCATCGCGTACTTGTGGTCCGGGGATATGCCCAGCTGGTCGGACGGCGGGATGATCTTCTCGACGCCGTCGATCTTCTTGGCCGTCAGGTCCTGGACGAGCTTGCCCATCGCGGCCTTGTCCGCGTCGGTGAACGCGGCGCCGTCGTTGCGCTCGAAGAGTGCGAGCGCGCCCGGGGTGAAGGCGGCCGGGAAGGCCCGCTCCTGCACCTGTGCGGCCTGGATGGACTCGTAGTGCTTGGGGAGGAACGCGGCTTCGTCGGTCTGCGAGCTGACCTTCGGCGCGGTCATGATGACGGCGATCATTCCGATCACCCACGCGATGATCACCCACCACGCGCGGCGTACGACGAATTGTCCTAGTCGGTGGAACATGCTCGATGCCTCCTGGGCATGGTTCACCGCAGCCCTTGGGGGACGGGACGCCGGGCGACGGCTGGACCGGTGGGAGACGCGCGGCGGCGCTCCCTAGCCGGTCGGCAGGTAAGTAGGTCTGGGCGTCATCCTACGAGCACTTGCTTGCCGACCGGCAAGGAGCCCCCGTGGTCCAACCCCCGTCGGGGCCGCCGCTCAGCGGCCCCGACCCAGTTTCTCCCGGGCGCACCCCCCTTGACCTCGTGCTCCGGGTGGAGACAGCTCCCCCTCAGGGTGGATCTCTCCCCCTACCCCCTAGGAGGAGATGTCAGGGTAGGAAGGTAGGGAAAACCCCACCCCGGTCCGTCATGATGATCACCGTCCGGAGGCCTCCGGATGAACGCCGCCCCAACGGAGCACCGCCATGATCCCCTTCGACGAAGGCCGCGCCCGGCTGCTGCTCGCCCACGCCTGCGAGTCCGCCGGACTGCCCGGCCCCGGCGACGCCCGGCTGCTCGCACTCGGCGAGAACGCCGTCTTCGACCTCGGCGACCCTGCCGTCGTCGCCAAGGTCGGCCGCGGCCCCGAACTGTACGAACGGGCGCGGCACGAACTCGCCGTCGCCCACTGGCTCGCCGCCCAGGACGTCCCGGTGGTCCGCCCGTACGACGCGGTGGAAGCCGAGCCCCAGCTCGCCCACGGGCACCCCGTCACCTTCTGGCACCGGCTCGCCCCCGCCGTCCACCCCGCCCGCCCCGCCGACCTCGCCCCGCTGCTGCGCACCCTGCACCGGCTGCCGCTGCCGCCCTTCCCGCTCGCCCACCGCGACCTGCTGGCCCCCGTCGAACGCTGGCTGGCCTCCGCCGAGGGCCACGTCGACCCGGCCGACGTCGCCTTCCTGCGCCACCGCCGCGACGGCTTCGCCGCCGCCCTGCCCGACCTCGCCCCGCACCTGCACCCCGGCGTGATCCACGGCGACGCACTGCCCCGCAACGTCCACGTCGGCCCGGACGGGCCCGTCCTGCTCGACCTGGAGAACGTCTCGCACGACCTGCGCGAACACGACCTGGTGGTCCTCGCGCTCAGCCACGACCGGTACGGCGTGCCCGGCGAGGAGTACCGGGCCTTCGTCGAGGCGTACGGCTGGGACGTGCGCGCCTGGCCCGGCTTCGCGGTGCTGCGCGGGGCCCGGGAGACCGCCAGCGCCTCCTGGGTCGCCCAGCAGGTACCCGGCAACCCGGCCGCGCTGGCGGAGTTCCGGCGCCGGGTCGCCTCACTGCGGGAGGGCGCCACCGAGGTGCGCTGGTACCCGTTCTGAGGCGTCGGGCTCCTGGGGCGTCGAGCTTCCGAAGTGACGGCTCCTGAAGGGACGGGCCCCTGAGGTGCCGGGACGCCCCCGGCGCGGCCCCCGGGATACCCGGCGGGCCGCGGGGGCGCCAACCCGGGCGAGTGTGAGAAGACTCCTACGGCGCTGCGGTCCGCTCCGCAACCGGGGCACGTACGCTCGGCGTCCTATCGGACAGTCATCCTGACCGAGGGATCGGCGCCCGTCCTCTGCACCCCTCTGCACCACAGGAGCCGCCGCCATGCCCCACTCCGCCACCCGCCGGCCCTCCCCCCCGACCCGTACCGCGCTCACGGCCCGCCGCCGGCTGGTCGCAGGCTGCGTCGCGGCGGCCGCCGCCCTGGGACTGGCCGCGTGCGGCACCGCCAGCGGAGCGCTCCAGCCGACGGCCGGCGTCAGCACCCAGCCCCCGATCACCCTCGCGCCGACCGACGGCCGGCCGACCGACGGGCCCGTCGCCACCGTCGCGCCCACCCCCGACTCCGACGGCGCACCCGCCTCCGCCGCCCCGCCGGCCGTCCCGAAGCCGCACACGCCCCAGGCGCCGGCCGGGACGAGCGCCCCGCCCCACGGCGGCACGCCGAGCACCCCGGTCACCACCACGGCCGTCGCGGGCACCCCCACGGGCACCCCCGCGCCGCCGCCCGCGCCGGTCAAGCCGGGCACCGTCATCGGCTCCACCGCCTCCGGCGGCCGCACCGTGGCGCTCACCTTCGACGACGGCCCCGGCCCCGCCACCGGCCAGATCCTCGACCTGCTCGCCCAGTACCACGCCAAGGCCACCTTCTGCGAGATCGGCCAGAACGCCGCCGCCAACCCGGCCCTGGTCAAGCGCGTCCTCGCGGCCGGCCACCGGCTCTGCGACCACAGCGTCCACCACCCGCAGCCGTTCGCGAAGCTCCCCCACGACAAGGCCGTCTACGAGATCTCCGCCGCCAGGGACATGATCGTCAAGGCCGGCGGCCCCGGCACCCGGGTCGACTGGTTCCGCGCCCCCGGCGGCGGCTTCAACGCCGACAACGAACAGATCACCGCGAGCCTCGGCATGTCCTCGCTCGGCTGGTCCGTCGACCCGCGCGACTGGTCCCGCCCGGGCGTGCCCGCCATCGTCTCCACCGTGCAGAAGCAGCTCAAGCCCGGCGGCGTGATCCTGATGCACGACGGCGGCGGCGACCGCACCCAGACCGTGGCCGCGCTCAAGCAGCTGCTGCCCTGGCTGGTCGCCCAGGGCTACACCTTCGACTGGCCGGCCGAATAGCCGACTCACCGGCCACACCGGGGGCGGCTACCTCATCGGCCACCGCGGGTCGACCACGGCCTGCGGGTCCTTGCCGCGGCGCAGCCACGCCTGCAAGCCCTCCGCCCACTCCCGGTACCAGCCGATCTGGCGCCCGTGCAGCTCGGCCGGCGCGACGTCGCCGACCTCGGCCCGGTAGCGCTCGGCGAGCGCGACGGCGACCCGGACGGCCGCCAGCGCGTCGCTGCCCGCCTCGTGCGCGTCCGTCAGCTCGACGCCGTACACCTCGCAGACCCGCTGCAGGGTGCGCGAGCCCTTGCGGTACTTGTCCACCGCCCGGTCGACGACCAGCGCGTCCAGCACCGGCCCGACCGGGGCGCCGAGGCGCTCGGCGAGCGGCACCAGCCCGTACCGGCGCAGCTCGGCGTCGAGCAGCGACAGGTCGAACGGCGCGTTGAACGCGACCACCGGGCGCCCTGCGGCGAGCCGCTCGCAGAGCGCGCCGGCTATCTCCTCCACCGCCTCCTTGGCCGGCCGGCCCTTGCCGCGGGCCAGGTCGTCGCCGATGCCGTGGATCGCCTCCGCCTCGGCCGGGATCGGGACCCCGGGGTCGAGCAGCCAGTGCACGGCCCCCACCCGGCGGGCCCCGACGGTGTCCACGAGCGCGGCCGTGACGATGCGGTCCACGGCCGGGTCGGTGCCCGTGGTCTCCAGGTCGAAGCCGACCAGTGGCTGCTGCCACCAGCTCATAAGGGGGTGTCCTTCCGTCCTGCCTCTCGAAACAGCCCCCATCATCACCCGCCCCACCGACAACCCGGCCGCTGGGGCGGTCGGGGTGCGGGCCGGTGCGGCGGCGGACGGCCTTCCTCGGTTTCGGCAGGTCGCCCCAACGGCGGGCGCCCGCGCCCCGGTTGGGGCGACGGGCGCGCGAACCGGGGCGTTCAGGTGGTGGTGAGGAGGGTGCGGCCGAGCCAGTCGGTGGTGTCGTGGGCGCCGGGGAGGACGTAGAAGTAGCCGCCGCCGGTGGGGCGGAGGTGGCGGGCGAGGGGTTCGGTGTTGAGGCGGGTCTGGACGGCTTCGAACTGGCGGGCCACGTCCTGCTGGTAGCAGCAGAAGGCGAGGCCGAGGTCGGGTTCGCCGTCGGGGTCGAGGCCGCGGTCGTAGTTGAAGGCGCGGCGCAGGATGCGGCTGTCGCGGGTGCCGTCGGTGCGGGGGTTGGCGAGGCGGATGTGGGAGTCGAGGGGGATGACGGCGCCGTCGGGGTCGTTGCGGTAGTCGGGGGTGTCGGTCTCGCCGGCGGCGCCGAGCGGGGCGCCGTCGTTCTTGCGCCGGCCGATCAGGCGTTCCTGCTGCTGGAGCGGCACCTCGTCCCAGCCGGCGACGAGGGTGCGGATGGCGCGGATGACCTGGTAGCTGCCGCCGGCGGCCCAGCGCGGTTCGTCGCCGCCCTCACCGACCCAGACGAGGGCGTCCAGTTCGCGGGCGTTCGCGGTGTCGGGGTTCTCGATGCCGTCCTTGAAGCCGAGCAGGTTGCGGGCGGCGCCGGTGGGGCGGGAGCGGTTCTGGAAGCCGTCGAGCTGCCAGCGCGGGCGGATCAGGCCGTTGGTGCTGCGCAGCAGGTCGCGGATGGTGTGCTGGACGGTGTCGCGGTTCTCGGCGCAGATCTGGAGCGAGAGGTCGCCGTGGCATTCGGCGGGGCGCAGCGCGTCGACGGGGAAGGGGCGCATGGCGGTGAGCCGGCGGGGGCGGTGGCGGGTGAGGCCGTAGCGGGTGTCGAAGAGGGAGGCGCCGACGGCGACGGTGACGGTGAGGTCGTCGGCGGGCAGGTCGGGGCCGAGGGTGCCGCTGTCGGAGGGGGCGGTGGCGGGGCCGAGGTCGGGCGGGGTGCCGCCGGTGGTGAGGAAGCGGATGCGGTCGGTGAGGGTGCGCAGGAGGGTTTCGAGGGCCTTGCGGTCGCGGGCCTTGACGTCGAGGGCGAGGAAGGTGCCGTAGCCGGGGGGCGGGTTGGTGATGCCGGCCTGGTGGCGGCCGTGGAAGTCGATGCGCCGGGTGGCGGGGCGGGGCTCGGCCTGGGCTGGGTGGGCGCCGGTGAGGGTGAGGGCTCCGGCGGTGGTGGCGCCGAGGGCGGTGCGCAGGAGGCCGCGGCGGGTGGCGCGGGGGTGTTCGGAGCCGGTGGAGTGCGGGCTGTCGATCATGGACGGGACGCTAACAAGCGGTCGGGCCCGGTGCTCGGGTGAGCGCCGCGCCCGACCGCTGGTCACCATCCGTCCGGCCTACTCCCCTCACCCGGGCGAGGGTCACCCGGGTGAGGGGCACCCGGGCGAGCGCCGCTGAGCGAACGTCACCAGGAGACCGGCACCGGGCGAACGTCACCGGGCGAACGTCACCGGGCGCGGGCGAGGGCGATCCGGCCGGGCAGCACGCTGGCGGCGACGGCCAGGGCGAGGCAGACGGCCGCGGCGGCGCCGAGCGGGAGCCAGGGCAGGTGCGGGTCGATGGCGGCCTGGCCGGCCAGGATGCGGTGGTTGAGCAGGGCGGTGGTGCCGTACTGGGTGAGGGCGGTGACGGCGAGGGCCAGGACGGCGGCGGTGGCGACGACCAGGACGGCTTCCAGGGCGACCATGTGCAGCACCTGGCGGCGCAGGGTGCCGGCCAGCCGCAGGACGGTGAAGTCGCGTCGGCGGTCGGCGGCGGACATCACCATGGTGTTGGCGATCGCGATGAGCGCGTACAGCAGGGCGGGGCCGAGGATGGTCGTGGTGGCGATCCACGCGTAGTGGGCGCCGGGGTCGGGGCCGGGGGCGCGGGCGTCGGTGAGTTCGCCGCCGAGCCGGTCGGCGGCCGGGGGTTCGGCGGAGAGGTGGACGGCGCCGGGGTGGGCGCCGGCCAGGTGGGCGGTGGTGGCGTCGCCGCTGAGCAGGATCTCGTCGAGGCCCAGCTGGGTGCGGTAGACGAGAGCGAGGCGCAGTGCGGTGACGGTGCCGTCGGCGAGGCGCAGGTGGACCTGGTCGCCGAGGGTCCAGCCGTGGCCGCGGGCCTGGTCGGTGGAGGCGGCGAGGGTGGCGCCGTGCAGGTCGGCGGCGGCGCCCTGGACGACGGGCAGGGTCCAGGCGGTGGCGAGGTCGCCGTCGACGACGGTGGCGGCGGAGGGGGCGGAGGCGGGTGAGTCCTCGCCGGGGTCGGCGAAGTCGGCGGGGGCGGCGCCGAGGCCGGTGACCACGGTGGGGGTGGTGGCGGTGGCGCGCAGGCCGGGCCGGTCGGCGGTGAGCCGGTGTGCGGCGTCGTCGGGCAGCGGGGTGGCGCCGGGGCGCAGCACGTACCGGGCGGCGGCGGTGGCCCGGTTCTGGGCGGTCATGGCGTCGGCGAAGGCGGCGGTGGAGCCGATGACGGTGCCGGTGAGGGCGATGGTGAGGAAGGCGGGGGTGGCGGTGGAGACGGTGCGGCGGACGGCGGTGAGCGCGTTCTGCCGGGCGAGCAGGGGTGCGGCGCCGACGGCGCGGGCCAGTGGCGCGCTGAGCGCCCGGACCAGGGGCGGGACGATCAGCGGGGCGAACAGGGCGAGGGCGGTGATCGTCAGCAGGTCGGCGCCGAGGACCCACTGGGAGGCGAGCTGCGGGTCGGCCGGCTGGTCGCCGGGGGCGGCGGGCATGGTCGGGGCGGCCAGGTAGTAGCCGACGGTGCCGGCCAGGGCGAGCAGTCCGGCGAGGGCGCAGGCCCAGCGCACGGGCGTCATGACCGTGCGGTCGACGGCGGCGTCGCCGAGTGCCTCGACGGCCCGGACCCGGCCGGCGCGCAGGGCGGCGGTGACGGCGCCGAGCAGGGCGACGAGCAGGCCGACGGCGGCGGCGGTGAGCAGCGGGGCGGGGGCCGGGTGCGCCGCGAAGCCGTCCGGGGCGGCGCCGCGGGCGACCAGCCAGGCGGCGAGGGCGGGCGCGCCGGGCAGGGCGAGCAGGCAGCCGGTGACGGCGGCGGCGAGGGCGACGACGGCGGCCTCGCCGGTGATCAGCCCGACGACCTGGCGGGGGGTGGCGCCGACGGCGCGCAGCATCGCGATCTCCTGGCGGCGCTGGGCGACGGCGAAGGCGAAGGTGCCGGCGACGACGAAGACGGCGACGAAGGCGGCCATCGCGGCGCTGAACAGGAGCACCTTGTGGAGGGATGGCGCGCCGAGCGGGGAGTCGTCGCCGGCGGTGTTGTCGAGCAGGGTGCCGGTGGTGGCGACCAGGGTGACGCCGAGGGTCAGGGCGAGGTAGGAGCCGGCGAAGGCGGCCTTGCGGCGGCGCAGTGCGGCGGCGGCGACGGGCAGCAAAGTAACGAGGGATCTCATGCCGCCGTCTCCAGGGCGGTCATCCGCTCGGCGATCTGCGGGGCGGTGGGGTGGTCGAGGTCGGCGACGAGGCGGCCGTCGGCGAGGAAGAGCACGCGGTCGGCGTAGGAGGCGGCGACCGGGTCGTGGGTGACCATGACGGTGCTCTGGCCGTCGCGGTCGACGAGTTCGCGCAGCAGGGCGAGGACGTCGCGGCTGCTGGCGCTGTCGAGGGCGCCGGTGGGTTCGTCGGCGAAGAGCACCTGCGGGCGGGTGATCAGGGCGCGGGCGATGGCGACGCGCTGCTGCTGGCCGCCGGAGAGCTGGGAGGGCAGGTGTCCGGTGCGTTCGCCGAGGCCGACCTGGGCGAGGGCGCGGTGGACGTCGGCGCGGTCGGGGCGGCGCCCGGCCAGGCGCAGCGGCAGGCCGACGTTCTGTTCGGCGGTCAGCGAGCCGACCAGGTTGAAGGCCTGGAAGACGAAGCCGAGCTTCTCGCGCCGCAGGACGGTCAGCCGGTTCTCGGTGAGTGCGGCGAGGTCGGCCCCGTCGAGGACGACCCGGCCGCCGTCGGGCCGGTCGAGCCCGGCGGCGCACTGGAGCAGGGTGCTCTTGCCGGAGCCGGAGGGGCCCATGACGGCGGTGAAGGTGCCGCGGGCGAAGTCGACGTCCACTCCCCTGAGCGCGTGGACGGCCTCCGGCCCGGTCCCGTAGGTGCGGTGCAGTTGTTCGAGGCGCAGTACGGCCCCGTCATCCCCCATGATCATCACGGGGGCTATGACTACCACGGCCGCCCCTGCTCCGACCAGCCCTGACCGCCGGGGCGGCCCCGGTTCGGGCGGCGGGCCCGGTTCAGGCGGCGGGCTCGCGGACCAGGTAGACGTCGATCGGGTCCTCGTGGTCGAGGACGAAGCCGTGGCGTTCGTAGAGGCGGCGGGCGGGGCTGCCCTGGAGGACGTCGAGGCGCACGGGCTCGCCGGCGGCGTCGGCCTGGGCGAGGAGGTGGCGCAGGACGGCGCTGCCGAGGCCGCGGCCCTGGTGGGCGGGGACGAGGTAGAAGTGCTCGATCCAGCGGCCGCCCTGCTCGGCGGGGCGGACGGTGACGGAGCCGGCGAAGGCGCCGTCGACGAGGATGACGGAGCTGTGGCGGCTGGAGAAGCCCGCCCGCAGGCGCCGGCGGACCCGGTCGTCGTCGTAGCGGCCGAGGCGTTCGAGGTCGGCGCGCAGCACGACGGCCTTGAGTTCGGCGACGGGTTCGACGTCGGCGGCGGTGGCGGGGCGCAGGGTCCAGGCGGCGAGGCTGTTCACGGCCCGCAGTGTGGCAGCGGCCGCACCGGCCTGGCCAGCGGGTTTCAGGGGCCGGACGCCGGGGCCGGGCGCGCCGAGGGGGCCGGGCGGTGGCCCGGCCCCCTGCTCCGGCGGGCCGGCGGGCCGGCGGGAAGGCGGGCCGGCGGGAAGGCCTCAGCGGGTGCCGAGGTCCAGGGCGGGGAAGGAGTAGTCGTCCCAGAGGGCGCGTTCGTCGTCGTGCGGGGCGTACTGGACGCCGGGGTTCAGGTCCCAGATCCGGGTGGCCCGCGCGTCGGCGGTGTAGGACGGCCAGCCCGGGTCGCCCTGGCGGGCGAAGGAGGCCCAGGCGTCGGCCATCCGCGCGGACAGCCGGGTGAGTTCGGGCCGCTGGGCGGCGACGGTCTGCGCGCCGCGCGGGATCGCGCCGAGGTCCAGGCCGCCGAAGACGAAGGGCAGTTCCAGGGTGTGCATGGCGCCCAGGTTCTGGGCGGCGGGCAGGCCGGGGACGTAGGGCACGTGCCAGTCGAACTGGTAGACGTAGGTGGGCCGCCAGCGGGACTGGGCCTCGGCCAGGCGCAGGGTGGGGATCCGCTCGGTCTGGTCGGTGAGCATCGCGTTCACCACCCGGCCCTCGGTGGCCCCGGGGCGGTCGGCGGCGTACCGGTCGTACATCTGCTGTTTGCGGTCGGCGAGCACCGGGGGCAGGGTGCGGTAGGCGCTCAGCGGGAGGTCGGGCAGCGTGGGGTCGAACAGCGCCCAGTAGTCGGTCTCGTTCTCGGTGGTGCCGGTCATCACGTCGACGTCGCGGGCGCTGCCGGCGGCGATCCGTTCGACGACCGGGCCGGGTACCAGCGCCCCGTCGATGGAGGGGCCGAAGAAGACCGCGGAGGACAGCCCGGAGAGCCCGTGCTGGACCTGTTCCTGGAGGTCGAGGACCTGTGGGGTGCTCAGCCGGTCGAGGTCCGCGACGGTGTGGATGCCGCCGGTGGCGAAGACCTTTGCGGCGGTGGCCCGCGCGGCGGCCGCGGTGTGCACCAGGTAGCCGGGCCCGCTCTCGACGATGGCGCGCTGGAAGAGCTGCTCGGGGTGGTCGCCGGCCAGCAGGGCGCTGATCGAGATCGCGCCGGCCGACTGGCCGAAGACGGTGACGTTGCCCGGGTCGCCGCCGAAGGCGCCGATGTGCCGGCGCACCCAGGTCAGCGCGGCGCTCTCGTCGCGCAGCCCGTTGTTGCCCGAGCCGGCGTAGGACGGGTCGAGCGCGCCGAGTTCCGTCCAGCCCAGGATGCCGAGCCGGTAGTCCAGGTTCACCACGACCGCGTCGCCGCGTTCGGCCAGCAGGCCGCCGTCGAAGACGGGCTGGCCGGCGGCGCCGAGTTCGTCCGCGCCGCCGTGCAGGAAGACCATGACGGGTTTGCGGGCGCCGCCGCCGTGCGCCGACCACACGTTGAGGTACAGGCAGTCCTCGGTGCCGCCGCCGCCCGCGCTCAGGTCCTGCGGGCAGCCGGGGCGGGCCCGGGTGGCGCGCAGCGTTGCGGGCCAGGGCGCGGCCGGCTGCGGCGGGCGGAACCGGCGCTCGCCGGTGGGCGGCGCCGCGTACGGGACGCCCAGGTAGGCGCACCGGCCGTCCTGGGACACCCCCTGGAGGCGGCCGACGGAGGTCGCCGTACGGCAGCCCCCCGCCTCCCGGGCCTCGGCGGGGACGGCCGGCAGCAGGCCCAGCAGGGCCGCCGCCACACCGGCCAGTGCGAGCGGCCAGCGCGGGGGGACGGTTCGGCGGGCCTTGCCCGGCCGTCTTGCGCGCAGCCCCTCCCCGGGCCCTTCGCGCAGCCTTCCGCGCGCGGCCCCCCATGCTGTTCCGCGCACTGTTCCGCGCTTTGTCCCGCGCTTCGTTCCGTACACCACGGCGCACTCCCCTCGACGTCGTCGCGCCGCTCGTGCGGCCGCGACCCCGCCTCCAGCTTGCGCGGCCCGGCCCGGGGGTGTCGCCGCCGCACGGATGGAGTTCCGCGCCTCCACCCGGGGGTGGAGAAGGGAAATTGACGATCCATCAGGAACGGGGGGTGCGGGTTCAGGACACCGGCCGGGAGTCGCCCCAGGCGCCCTCGAACTCCTCGCGGTAGACCTCCAGCAGGCCCTGTTCGCTGCCGCCGGGCTGCTGGCCGGCGCCGCCGCGCAGCACCAGGGCCGGGGACTCCATGCCCCGGGCGCGGCGCAGGTAGGGCTGGATGACGCCGAGGTCGCGGCTCTGGCGGCGGCCGCCGACCTGGCCGGTCGGGCGGGGGCCCTCGACGAGGTAGGCGGTGAAGCGCGGGGTCTCGTCGAAGACCCGGATCTCGAAGCCGCCCTGGTCGCGCAGCCGGGCCCGCACCCGGCGCACGTGCATGATGTTCATCTCGATGGAGCGCGACAACTCGCCTCGCCCGAGGCCGAGTTCGCGTTCGCGGCGGCGGACGGCGCTGCTCGCCGGGTTGAGGAAGAGCAGGCGGACCCGGCAGCCGTCGCCGGCCAGGCGCACCAGCCGCTTGCCGGTGTAGTTCTGGCAGAGCATGCCGAGGCCGATGCCGAGCGCGTCCAGGCGCCGGGCGCCGTCCAGCAGGTCCTCGACGGGCAGGTCGCGCTGGAGGCGGACGCGGTCGGCGTGCACGGCGACGACGTCCGCGTACCGGCCGGCCACCAGCGACTCGACGACGTCGGCGGGCACGCCGCCGGCGCCGCCGTCCAGGACGGCGAGCAGGCGGGCGGCGGCGCGTTCGGTCTGGGCGAGGACGGTCTGGGTGAGCACCCGGTTGCGGGAGACCACGTGCCGGGCCACCTCCAGTTCGTCCAGGGCGAGTTCGATCTCGCGCCGGTCGGACAGGTAGGGCTCGAAGCAGGGCCAGTGCTGGACCATCAGCTCGCGCAGCTGGGGCAGGGTGAGGAAGACCAGCGGGTCGTCGTCGGCCGGGTCGAGCAGGTAGCCCTTGCGGCGGCTGACCTCACGGACGGCTCCGGCCCGGTGCGCCCACTCCTCGCCGGCGGGGCCGGCGGCGGCGGTGACCCAGTCCTCGCCGTGGGCGGGGGCGTAGATGGGGTGCAGCACCTCGTCGACGAGGGAGCGCAGCCGCTGCTCGACGAGGTTGAGCCAGACGTAGGCGCGGCCGGACAGCCGGACCCGCTGGTAGGCGTCCTCCCATTCGGCGGCGGACCAGGCGAGGGCGGGGATCTCGACCGGGCCGCCCTGGGCGGGCACCAGGGGGCGGCCGGACAGGGTGGGGCGCATGACGACCGTGGGCGCCTCGCTGCGGGCGCCGCCCCGGTCGGGGCCGTCGGGCCCCGGGCCGCGGCCGCCGGCGGGGAACACCATGCGCCACCTCACCTGGTCTGCTGTTCTACGCTCCGCCCCTGCGCGGCTGATGGAGCGCCACCGACCCGGGGGCGGCCGGACGATCAAGGGTACTGCCCGCCGCGAGCGGTGCGCAGCCGGATGGCCCCCGGGGCCCGGCACCACCACCAGGCCCACCCTTCACAGACCCGCGCCCATCGCAAGCCCCACCCGCCACAGGCCCCGCTTATCACAGGAATCCCGGCTGGACACCCGTTCGGGCGAACCGGCCGCACATGTCCCAGCCGCCGGGGGAAGGCTCGGGGAGTATGCGCACTGTGCCGTGCGTCACGGCGCGCGAGCGCCGCACATGCCCGGACGCCCGGCCGGGAAGAGAGCGTCCGGGTCCGGGCACGTTATCGGACTACACGTCAGTTTCCGTTGAGTGCAAGGAAGTTGAGGACTCATGCAGGTCTGGCCCGGTAAGCCCTACCCCCTCGGCGCCACCTACGACGGGGCCGGCACCAACTTCGCGGTGTTCTCCGAGAGTGCCGACCGGATCGAGCTGTGCCTGATCGACGAGGACGGCTCGGAGACGGCCGTCGAACTGCGCGAGACGGACGCCTTCGTCCGGCACGCCTACCTCCCCGGCGTCCAGCCCGGCCAGCGCTACGGCTTCCGCGTCCACGGCCCGTACAACCCCGGCCTCGGCCAGCGCCACAACAGCGCCAAACTGCTGCTGGACCCGTACGCCAAGGCGATGAGCGGGCACATCGACTGGGACGAGGCCGTCTACGGCTACCACTTCGGCGCGCCCGAGCGCCGCAACGACCTCGACTCCGCCCCGCACACCATGCACTCGGTCGTGATCAACCCGTACTTCGACTGGGGCACCGACCACCCGCCGCGCACCGACTACCACCGCACCGTCATCTACGAGGCGCACGTCAAGGGCCTCACCCGACTGCACCCGGGCATCCCCGAGGAGATCCGCGGCACCTACGCGGGCCTGGCCCACCCGGCGGTGATCGAGCACCTGGCCAAGCTCGGCGTCACCGCGATCGAGCTGATGCCGGTGCACCAGTTCGTCCGCGACCACCGGCTGCGCGACCTGGGCCTGTCCAACTACTGGGGCTACAACACCATCGGCTTCTTCGCCCCGCACTCCTCCTACGCCTCCAGCGGCGACCGGGGCCAGCAGGTGCAGGAGTTCAAGTCGATGGTCAAGGCGCTGCACGCGGCCGGGATCGAGGTGATCCTGGACGTCGTCTACAACCACACCGCCGAGGGCAACCACCTCGGGCCGACGCTGTCCCTGCGCGGGCTGGACAACGTCTCCTACTACCGCCTCGCCCGGGACCAGCGCTTCTACGAGGACACCACCGGCACCGGCAACAGCCTGCTGATGCGCAGCCCGCACGTGCTCCAGCTGATCATGGACTCGCTGCGCTACTGGGTCACCGAGATGCACGTCGACGGCTTCCGCTTCGACCTCGCCGCCACCCTGGCCCGGCAGTTCCACGAGGTCGACCGGCTCTCCTCCTTCTTCGACCTCGTCCAGCAGGACCCGGTGGTCTCCCAGGCCAAGCTGATCGCCGAACCCTGGGACCTCGGCGAGGGCGGCTACCAGGTCGGCAACTTCCCGCCGCTGTGGACCGAGTGGAACGGCATGTACCGGGACACCGTGCGCGACCTGTGGCGCGGCGAGACCGCCGCCCTCGCCGAGTTCGGCTCCCGACTCACCGGCTCCTCCGACCTCTACCAGGACGACGGCCGCCGCCCCATCGCCTCCATCAACTTCGTGACCTGCCACGACGGTTTCACCCTGCGCGACCTCGTCTCCTACAACGACAAGCACAACGAGGCCAACGGCGAGGACAACCGCGACGGCGAGTCCTTCAACCGCTCCTGGAACTGCGGCGTCGAGGGCCCCTGCACCGACCCGGCCGTCGAGGAGCTCAGAGCCCGCCAGCAGCGCAACCTCATCGCCACCCTGATGCTCTCCCAGGGCGTGCCGATGCTCTCCCACGGCGACGAACTCGGCCGCACCCAGCAGGGCAACAACAACGCCTACTGCCAGGACAACGAACTCACCTGGGTGCACTGGCCGGACGGCGACGGGCCCGAGGCTCGGCTGCTGGAGTTCACCCAGGGGATGATCTGGCTGCGCCGCGACCACCCGGTGTTCCGGCGGCGGCGCTTCTTCCACGGGCGGCCGGTCCCCGGGCGCCCCGGGCCGGGGACGCTCGCCGCCGACGGCCGCCCCTCCGGCGGTCACGCCTCCGGCCGTCACCCCTCGGGCGGTCACCCCTCGGGCGGCCACCTCTCGGGCGGCTACGACTCGGGCGGCTACGACGACCTCACCGACATCGCCTGGTTCACCCCCGGCGGGGAGGAGATGACCAAGCGCAACTGGGGCGCCAGCTACGCCAAGTCGCTGACCGTCTTCCTCAACGGCTACGCCATCTCCGAGCCGGACCGGCGCGGCGGGCGGATCGTCGACGACTCCTTCCTGCTGATGTTCAACGCGCACTTCGAGCCGCTGGAGTTCACCCTGCCCGCCGACCACGGGCAGGAGTGGCAGGTCGTGGTCGACACCGCGCAGGCCCGGCTGCCCGCCCCGGGCGCGGGCGCGCGGGTCAAGGCCGGGGACGCGCTGTGGCTCACCGACCGCTCGCTGATGGTGCTCCAGCGGCCGGCCTGACACCCAGCGCTCACCTGTTCGGACCAGCAGCGGGTCTTGGCGGCGGGCTCCCCCGGGTACTCATGGACCTATGACCTCCGCCGCCGAGCCCGCACCGCCCCGCCCGGCCGCCACCTCCCCCTCATCCGCCACCGCTACCGCCACGGCCCCCACGGCCAGCTACCGCCTCCAGCTGCAACCCGGCTTCACCCTCCACGACGCCGCCGCCGCCGTCCCCTACCTCGCCGCCCTCGGCGTCTCCCACCTGCACCTGTCCCCGCTGCTGGAGGCCGCCCCCGGCTCCACCCACGGCTACGACACCGTCGACCACGGCCGGGTCAGCGAGCAGCTCGGCGGCGAGGGCGCCCTGCGCGCGCTGGCCGCCGCCGCCCACCGGCACGGCCTGCGGCTGCTCGTCGACGTGGTGCCCAACCACATGGCGGTGCCCGTCCCCGAGCGGCTCAACCAGCCGCTGTGGCAGGTGCTGCGCGACGGCCCCGACTCGCCGTACGCGCGCTGGTTCGACATCGACTGGGCGGCCCAGCCCGGCCCCGTCGACGCCCCCGCGCGCGGCCGGGTGCTGCTGCCGCTGCTCGGCGACCGGCTCGGCGCCGTGCTCGACCAGCTGGTGGTGGACGGCGAGGTGCTGCGCTACCACGACCACGAGCTGCCGCTGCGGCCCGGCACCTCGGGGCTGCCGCTCGACGAGCTGCTCGCCCGCCAGTGGTACCGGCTCGCCTGGTGGCGGCTGGCCCGCACCGAACTGAACTACCGGCGCTTCTTCACCGTCAACGAGCTGATCGCCGTCCGGGTCGAGGAGCCCGAGGTGTTCGCCGCCACCCACGCCACCCTGCTGCGGCTGCACGCCGACGGCGTCGTCGACGGCTTCCGGATCGACCACCCCGACGGGCTCGCCGACCCGCGCGGCTACCTGCGCCGCCTCGCCGGCGCCACCGGCGGGGCGTACACCGTCGTCGAGAAGATCCTCACCGGCGACGAGCGGCTGCCCGCGGACTGGCCGGTCGCCGGGACGACCGGCTACGACGCGCTGCGCCGCATCGACGGCGTGCTCACCGACCACGCGGGCGCCTGCCGGCTGGCCGGGGCGTACGCGGCGTTCCTGACCGGCTCCGCGCCGGACGGCCAACCCTGCGCCGACCCCCACCCGGCGGTCGCCGCCGCCCGGCGCGGGCGGGCCGACATGACCGCGCCGCACGGCGAGCTGGCCGCCGAGGTCGACCGGCTGGTGCGGATCGCGCTGCGGATCGGCGCCGCCGAGCCCGCGCACGCCGACCACGCGCCCTGGCAGCTGCGCGCGGCGCTGCGGCGGCTGTTCACCGGCTACCCGGCGTACCGGCCGTACGCCCGGCCCGGGGAGCCGGTGCCGCCGGCCTCCGCCGAGCAGGTGCGCGCGGCGCTGGACGGCTCGGCCGACCCGACGGACCGGCTGGTCGCCGCCCTGGCGCTCGGGGAGCTGGGGAGCGGGCCGCAGAAGGACGAGTTCTGCGAGCGCTTCGCACAGACCGCCGCCGCCGTCGCCGCCAAGGGCGTCGAGGACACCGCCTTCTACCGGTGGAACGCGCTGCCCGGCCTCAACGAGGTCGGCGGCGAGCCCGGCCGGCCTGGGCTGCCCCCGGCCCGGTTCCACGACTGGTGCCGCTACCTGGAGCGCGCCTGGCCGCACAGCATGACCGTGCTGTCCACCCACGACACCAAGCGCAGCGCCGACGCCCGCGCCCGGCTCGCCGTCCTCGCCGAGCAGCCCGAGGCCTGGGCCGCCGAGGCCGCCGCCTGGTCCACCGCCGCCGGGCCCGGCCCCCGCGGCGATCACGACCGCGAAGGCGGCCACGACGGCGAAAGCGGCCCCGACCCCGGTGCCCGCGACGGCGACTGGCTGCTCTGGCACACCCTCGTCGCCGCCTGGCCGATCGACCCCGACCGGCTCGTCGCCGCCCTCCTCAAGGCCGCCCGCGAGGCCAAGCTGCACACCTCCTGGACCACCCCCGACGCCCGCTTCGAGCAGGCGCTCACCGCGCGCGCCCGCGCCGTCCACACCAACCCCGGGCTGCTGCCCCGGATCGAGGGCCTGGTGCACGCCCTCGCCCCGTACGCCCGCGCCAACACCCTCGCCGCCGCGCTGCTGCACCTGACCGTCCCGGGCGTGCCCGACCTCTACCAGGGCAGCGAGGAGCCGCTGTACACCCTCGTCGACCCGGACAACCGGGGCGTGGTGGACCTCGGCGCGCTCGCCGTCCGGCTCACCGACGCGGCCGCCCCGCGCCCCGGCGACCTCGCCCGCGAGAAGCTGCACCTCACCAGCGCGGCGCTGCACCTGCGGCGCGACCGCCCGCTCGGGCCCTACCGGCCGCTGGCCGCCGCCGGCCCCGCCGCCGACCACCTGCTGGCCTTCGCCCGCGGCGCCGACGTGGTCACCGCCGTCACCCGGCTCCCGTACGGGCTGGACCGCGCCGGCGGCTGGCGCGGCACCGTCCTGGAGCTGCCCGAGGGCGGGCCCTGGACGGACCAGCTGACGCTGCGGACCCACCCGGCGGGCCCGGTGCCCGTCGCGCGGCTGCTGGCGGACCGGCCGGTGGCGCTGCTGACGAGGAGGAGCTGAGCGTGCGGATCTACGAGGTGTGGGCGCCCCTGGCCACCGACCGGGTCGAGGTCGAGGTCGACGGCTCCGCCCATCCGCTGGCCCGGTGCCCGCAGCGCCCGGGCTGGTGGACCGGCGGCGCTCCGACCGGCGACTACGCCTTCCGCCTCGACGGCGGGCCGCCGCTGCCCGACCCGCGCTCCCCCTGGCAGCCGCACGGGCCCGACGGCCCCAGCCGCCCGGTCGACCACGCCGCGTTCCGCTGGTCGCAGACCGGCTGGCGCGGCCGCGCGCTGCCCGGCGCCGTGCTGTACGAGCTGCACATCGGCACCTTCACCCCCCGCGGCACCTTCGACGCCGCCGCCGAACACCTCGACCACCTCGTCGAGTTGGGCGTCGACTTCGTCGAACTGATGCCGGTCTGCCCGTTCCCCGGCCGGCACGGCTGGGGCTACGACGGGGTCTCGCCGTGGGCCGTGCACGAGCCGTACGGCGGGCCCGAAGGGCTGAAGCGCTTCGTCGACGCCGCCCACCGCAAGGGCCTCGGCGTGGTGCTGGACGTCGTCCACAACCACCTCGGCCCCTCCGGCAACCACCTTCCCGCGTACGGCCCGTACTTCACCGACCGGCACCACACGCCGTGGGGGGCGGCGGTCAACCTGGACGCCCCCGGCTCCGACGAGGTGCGCCGTTACCTGATCGGCAGCGCGCTCGGCTGGCTGCGCGACTACCGGATCGACGGCCTGCGGCTGGACGCCGTGCACGCCCTCGCGGACGACCGGGCCGTCCACTTCCTGGAGGAACTGTCCCACCAGGTCGATAAGTTGGCCGTCGCGACCAACCGCCCGCTGTTCCTGATCGCCGAATCCGACCTCAACACCCCGCACACCACCGCCCCGCGCGCGGCCGGCGGCCAGGGCCTCACCGCGCAGTGGAGCGACGACTTCCACCACGCCCTGCACTGCGCGCTCACCGGCGAATCCCAGGGCTACTACGGCGACTTCGCGCGCCACCCGCTCGCCGCCCTCGCCAAGACGCTCACCCGCGGCTTCTTCCACGACGGCACCTGGTCCGGCTTCCGCGGCCGCGGCCACGGCCGCCCCTTCCCGCCGGACGGCGGACACCGGCTGCTCGGCTACCTCCAGACCCACGACCAGATCGGCAACCGGGCCCTCGGGGACCGCATCTCCACCTGCCTCACCACCGGTCGGCTCGCCTGCGGCGCCGCGCTGGTGCTCACCTCGCCGTTCACCCCGATGCTGTTCATGGGCGAGGAGTGGGGCGCGGCCACCCCCTGGCAGTACTTCACCGACCACACCGACCCGCAGCTCGCCGAGGCCGTCCGGCAGGGCAGGCGCCGGGAGTTCACCGACCACGGCTGGGCCGCCGAGTCCGTCCCCGACCCACAGGAGCCCGCCACCGTCCTGCGCTCCGTCCTCGACTGGACCGAGCCCCGGCGCGCCCCGCACGCCGAACTCCTCACCTGGCACCGGACGTTGATCCGGCTGCGCCGCGACCGGCCGGAGCTGTCCGACCCCGGCCTCGGCGCGGTACGGGTGGCCTACGACGAGGCGGCGCGCTGGCTGGTGGTGCACCGGGGCCCGTACCGGATCGCCGTCAACCTCGGCCCCACCGAAGCCGCCCTGCCACTGGACGGGACCGGGCGCGAACTGGTCGCGGCCTTCGGGGCGGCGGCACTGGACGGGACGGCGACACTGGACCGGACGGCGGTACGGCTGGGGGCGGACGCGGTGGCCATCGTCGCGGTGGCGGTCGGCGCGGTCTGACCCGCCACGCGCGTCACCAGAGGAAGGTGCCGATCCGCTCCCGCAGCGAGGCCGCGTCCAAGCCGTAGGCGCTCAGGTGCTCCGGGATCGAGCCGTAGTGCCGGTGCTCCTCGCGCGGCACGCCCAGGCCCAGCACCCGGTGCGGGCGGTCGGCCAGGGCGGCGTGCGCCTCGTTCGCCGAGGTGCCCGCCAGGTATGGCTCCACCAGCACCACGTCCGCCCGCTCCCCCACTGCCGCCCGCAGCCCGGCCGCGTCGAAGGGGCGCACCGTCGCCGCGTACAGCACGGTGGCGTCCAGGCCCTCGGTGGCCGCGAGCACCGCGTCCAGCATCGGCCCGACCGCGAGGACCACGCCGCGCGAGCCCTGCCGCACAGTAGTGAACCGGCCCGCCTCGACCGGCAGGGCCTGCGCGTTCTGGTGCGCCGAGAGGCGGACGTAGACGTTGCGGTCGCCGTCCGCGACGGCGTGGCGCAGCAGCTGCTCGGCCTCGTCCGGGTGGCCCGGCACATGGACCGTCCAGTCCGGCAGGGTGTCCAGCAGGGCGACGTCGCCCGGGGACATGTGGGTGCGGCCGCCGGCCGGCCAGTCGTAGGAGCCGGCCGCGCTCACCAGGACGGCGCCGACGCCCTGGTGGACGAGGTCCAACTTGACCTGCTCAAAAGGCCGTTCGATCAGGAAGCTGGCGAAGGTGTGGGCGATCGGACGCATCCCGGTCAGCGCCAGGCCGCCGGCCGCGCCGATCAGCAGCTGCTCGCGGATGCCGACGTTGACCACCCGGTCCGGGTGGCGCTGCTGGGCCGGGGCGAAGGCGGCCGCGGTGATGTCGGCGAGCACCACGGCCAGCCGGGGGTCCTCGTCCAGCAGGCGGCTGGTGACGTCGATGAAGCGGTCGCGCATGGTGTCCATCGGTGAAGTGCCTTTCGGTGCGTGCTGGTTGGCGCGTGCGTGCCGGTTTGGCGCTTGCGTGAGGGTTCGCGGGCTCAAGGGTTCTCGGGCTCAGGAGGTCTCGGGCTCAGGAGTCCTTGGGCTCGACCCGGGCGACCACCACGTGCGGGCGGCCCGGGTGCTCGGCGGTGTAGGCGCGGTACAGCGCCTCCTGGTCGCGGCCGTCCACCGTCGCGGTGGACCAGCCCTCGGCCGCGAACCGGGCCGCGATGCCGCCGTGCCAGCCGTGCGTGGCCGAGGAGTTGTCGATCACCACCACGTGCAGCCGCTCCAGCCCGTACGCACCGGCGAAGGCCACCGCCTCGTGGTTGGAGCCCTCGTCGAACTCGGCGTCGCCGACCAGCACCCACACCGCCGGGTCGGTCAGGCCCTGCGCCCGCAGCCCGAGCGCCGTGCCGACGCCCAGCGGCAGGCCGTGCCCGAGCGAGCCGGAGGCGATCTCCACCCCGGGGACGAGCATCCGGTCCGGGTGGTGGCCGAGCGGAGAGTCGTAGCCGCCGAAGCTCGGCAGCACCCCGGGGTCGATGAAGCCCTTGGCCGCGAGCACCGCGTAGTACGCCATCGGGCCGTGGCCCTTGGAGAGCAGGAAGCGGTCCCGGTCCTGCGCCTCGGCCCGCTCCGGGCTCACCCGCAGGACCCGGTCGTACAGCACCCAGAGCGCGTCCAGGGTGGAGGTGGCGGCCGGGCCGTGCTTCTCGTCGCCGGTCATCAGGCCCATCAGCGCCGACAGGTCCTCGAAACGGGTGGTTTCCGCGAGGTCCGCGGTTGCGTTCGTCGTCATGACCACGATGGTGCAACTTAAAGTCGACTTGAGGTCAAGCGGCTAGAGTGGGTGCCCATGACCGCGACCCCGGACCACGGCCGAGCACCCGGCCCGCACCGCGACGACCTGCTCACCATCGGCCAACTCGGCCACCGCAGCGGCCTCGCCGCCTCCGCCCTGCGCTACTACGAGAGCCTCGGCCTCATCCACGCCACCCGCACCGCCGGCGGCCAGCGCCGCTACCCCCGCGGCACGCTGCGCCGGATCGCCTTCGTCCGCGCCGCCCAGCGCGTCGGACTCTCCCTCGACGAGGCCCGCGTCGCCCTCGACCGGCTCCCCGAGCGCCCCGCCCCCAGCGGCGCCGAGTGGGACCGGGTCGCCGAATCCTGGCAGAGCCGCATCGACGAGCAGATCGCCGAACTCCAGCGCCTCAAGGCCAAGCTGACCGGCTGCATCGGCTGCGGCTGCCTCTCCCTCTCCCGCTGCTCCCTCTACAACGCCGCCGACCGCGCCGCCGACACCGGCCCCGGCGCCCGCTACCTGCTCACCCGCGACCCGGCCGGCGGCCCGGAACCCCTCTCCCCCGCCGCCACCGACGCCTGCGGGCCCCACTGAACCGCTGAACCGCTGAACCGCTGAAAAGCCTTTGCCGCAGCGGCGCCGGCCTGCCTACCGTGCGCCCATGCTGCCGGTGGTGGAGACGGAAGAACAGTGGGCCGCGATCGTGCGCGACGAGGCGGTGATGCGCCCCGGAGCCGAGGCACTCTGCGCCGAACTCGGCCTGGCCGGGCTGCCGTTGGAGCGCTTCGCGGAAGGGTCCGTCCCCGTCTACGCGGTGGGCGACGCGCACGTCCTCAAGCTGTTCCCCGCCTCCGGCGCCGAGGGCGGCGTCACCGAGGAGCGCGTCCTCACCCGCCTCCACGGCGCCCTGCCGATCCCCACTCCCGACGTACGGGCCGCCGGCGCCCACGTCAACGGCTGGCGCTACGTGCTGATGTCACGGCTGTCCGGCGAGGGCCTGGCCCCCGCCTGGCCGCGGATCCCGCAGGCCGACCGGGAGCGGATCGCCCACGACTGCGGCCGGGCCCTGGCCGCCCTGCACGCCCTCGACCCCGGACCGCTCGCCGACACCCTCGGCCCCGGCGACTGGGGCGCCTTCCTGGGCCGCCAGCGGGCCGGGGCGGTGGCCCGCCAGCGCGAACGCGGCCTGTCCGAAGCCTGGCTGGAGCAGATCCCGGACTTCCTGGCCGCCGCGCCGCTGCCCCGGGCGCCTCAACGCGCCCTGCTGCACACCGAGTTCATGCGCGAGCACCTGCTCGTCGACCCGGCCGACGGCTGGCGCCTGACCGGCCTGCTCGACTTCGAACCCGCCATGGTCGGCGACCCGGCCTACGACCTCGTCGCCGTCGGCCTGTTCACCACCCGCGCCGACCGGCGCCTGCTCGGCCGCCTCCTCGCCGGTTACGGGCGCGGCTTCGACCCGCGCCTGCTGATGGCGTACACGCTGCTCCACGTGTACAGCCACCTGCCGTGGTACCTGAGGGAGTTGAAGCCCTCCGCGCGGACGCTGGACGCCCTCGCGGAGGAGTGGTTCGGGGTCGCCTAGGTCTCAGGAAGCGGCCGGGGGTCGGTGCGCAGCAGGCTGTAGAGGACCATGTCCCGCCATTGGCCGTCCCGGAAGCCCATGCTGCGCTGGACGCCCTCACGGACGAAGCCGCACTTCTCCAGCGCGCGCTGCTCGGCGAGGTTGGTGTCCTCGGTGTCCGCCTCCAGCCGCATCACCACGGTGTGGGCGAACAGGTAGTCCACCAGCAGTTGTTGGGCCCGCGTGCCGATGCCCCGGCCGCGCGCCTCCGGGCGGATCATGATGCCGAGGTTCCAGTACGGCGCCAAGTCCGGCCGGCCGACCTGCCGCCAGGCGACGAACCCGGCGAACTCGCCCCCCACGAGCACCGCGAGCATCGACTGCTCGGGCGCCAGCAGGCCGCTCTCCGTCCAGAGGCGCCGGGTCCGCCCGGGGTCGCGCCACCCGAACCACTGGAACGGGCCCGACGCCCTGGGGTCGTTCAGCAGTGCTTCGAGCGGGTCGAGGTCGGCTTCGCCGATCGGTCTGAGGGACACCGGTGCGTCGTTCATGCAGACCCCAACGGTCCGCGACCGGGCCCGGGTTCCCCGCGGCGCACGCCTTCAGGCGGTGATCGACCGGGCGAGCCGGAAGCCGACGTCGTCGATCCGCAGGGTGGGGTGGCTGCGGCGGCGGACGGAGGCGCGGCAGCTCCAGTGCTCGTCGAACCAGCCGCCGCCGCGCAGCACGCGGTAGCCGCCGTACACCTCGGCGTCGTACACGTCCCAGCACCACTCCCACACGTTGCCGAGCAGGTCGTACAGGCCGAAGCCGTTGGGGCGCAGGCCGCCCACCGGGTGCGGGCGCTCGTCCGAGTTGCCGCGGTGCCACGCGATCTCGTCGAGCGGCCCGTAGCGGGGGCCGTCCGTTCCGGCGCGGCAGGCGTGCTCCCACTCGGCCTCGGTGGGCAGCCGGTAGCCGTCGGCGGCGCGGTCCCAGGTGGCGGACTCGCCGTCGAGCCGGTAGGCCGGCGCCAGCCCGTCCCGCCGGGACAGGTCGTTGCAGTAGCGGACGGCGTCGTACCAGGAGACGCTGTCGGCGGGGAGCCGGTCGCCGGCCCCGGCGCCGTACTGCTCGCGGGTGACCGGACAGGCCGCCAGCTCGTAGGGGGCGAGCTCGACGGTCCAGCTCCGCTGCGTACGGCGGTCCGACAGCGTGACGCGGCCGGGCGGGACGGCGATCAGGTCGGTTCGGGTGCTCGCATCCATGGGCCGCGATCCTAGCCCGTGGGATGATCAATGTCCTTTCCGCTCTTCACACCTGACGATCAGGAGTGGCACCGCCATGAGTTCCGTCCCGCCGGACCCTTCGACTCTCCACCCGGTGGCCGGGCAGCCGCGTGTGGTGCTCCTCAAGCCGTTGGTGACGTCCCCGCTGATCGACGTCGGCGACTACTCCTACTACGACGACCCGGACGACGCGACCGCGTTCGAGACGCGCAACGTGCTCTACCACTACGGCCCGGAGAGGCTGGTCATCGGGAGGTTCTGCGCGCTGGGCACGGGGGTCCGGTTCATCATGAACGGGGCGAACCACCGGATGGACGGCCCCTCGACCTTCCCGTTCCCCATCATGGGCGGAAGCTGGGCCGAGCACTTCGACCTGATCACCGGCCTCGCCGGCCGCGGGGACACGGTGGTCGGCAACGACGTCTGGATCGGCTACGGCGCCATGGTGATGCCCGGCGTGCGCATCGGCCACGGCGCGATCATCGCCTCCGGCGCCGTCGTCGTCGACGACGTCCCCGACTACGGGATCGTCGGCGGCAACCCGGCCAAGCTCATCCGCACCCGCTACGCCGAGGCGGACATCGCCCGCCTGCTCGCCCTCGCCTGGTGGGACTGGCCGACCGAGCACCTCACCCGGCACCTGCGCACCGTCATGTCCGGCACCGTCGACGACCTCGAAGCGGCCGCGCCGGGACGGTGACGCCCTGGCGCTCGCCGCCGGGCCCCCTGGCGCCCGCCACGCGCCGGCCCGAGGATGGTGTCCGTCCGTACGAAGGCCGGCGAAAGGCGACGACGATGGCGGGTACGAAGGTCAGCACGGTCGTGGAGGCTCCGGCCGAACAGGTGTGGGAGCTGCTGGGGGACTTCCACAACCTCGGCGGCTGGCACCCGGGCCTGCCGGCCAGCAGCCTCGGCAACGAGCTGACGGGCAACGCGATCGGGTCGGTCCGGGTGTTCGAGATCGACGGCGCTGCGCTGCGCGAGACGCTGCTCGCCTACGACGAGGACGCCCGCAGCTACACCTACAGCTTCCCCGAAGGGGCGTTCGAGCTGTACGGCTACCGGGCGACACTGCGGGTCACCCCGGTCACCGCGCTCGACGCCAGCTTCGTGGAGTGGAGCGCCACGTACGACGTCGAGGCCGAGCACCGCAAGGACTCCGCCGACCGCCTCCACGGGGTGTTCACGGCCGGCCTGGCGGCCCTGCGCGAGCGGTTCGCCGGCTGACGACGGCGGGCCGTCCGGGAGTTCAGCGCCCCATCACCGCGTAGAGCGCGACCAGCGACCAGCCCAGCAGCGACAGCACCCCCACGGTCCACCCGAGTACGGCCGCCGTCTGGCCGTACTCGGGGCCGCGGGCGCGCTGGAACGCGGCCACCAGCGCGGGGATCGCGGCGACCGGCAGGAACAGGAAGGCCGCCAGCATGAGCCACGCGCCGAACCCGATCACGAACCAGATGCCCACGAACAGCAGCGGCACCGAGGCGACCGCCACCACCGCGCCCGCCGCCGCACAGGCGGTCCGGAACGGGCCGAGCTCCCGGTAGCACACCGGCACGGCGGCGGCCGCAGCGCTGACCAGCGCGATCACGTGCAGGAACGAGAACGGGCCGCCCAGGCCGAACGCCACCGCCACGAGCGCCAGCGGGAGCAGACACACCGCGGCCGCCAGCCCCGCCAGCACCCTCGCACTCCCCGGCACCACGGCCACGGCTCCCCCTTGCGCCCACTTATTTGAACGCGTTCAAAGCTAGCACGCACCACGCCGGGAGGAGCGACAGGGCCGGCCCGTCGCGCGACGGCTCACCATTCGCCTCCGGAGGGCGTCCAGCCGAGACGCAGGTGGTGGAGGGAGCCGGGGAGAACGACAGGGAGGTCGAGCGGGCCCGCACTGGCGAGGTAGCCGGCGACGAAGCGGTCGGCGGACGGGCCGGTGAGGTAGCGCTCGAACCAGAGCCACTGGGGACGGCTCATGGGCTGGAACTGGAGGGAACGCCAGAGGGCGTCGAGCGCCTTGGGGAGGAGGGCATAGATCGTCGGCGGCATCAGACCGCCGGTGATCTCGGCGGTGACCAGGCGGTCCTCGTTCACGCCACACGCTCCACGGGGGCGGAGGAAGAGGTGGAGCCGATCTCCGACCACACGATCTTGCCGATGGGCAGGCGCGGGCAGCAACCCCAGCGCTCGGACAGGAGCTTGACGAGGAGAAGGCCCCGTCCGGACTCGTCACCGGCAGACGTGGGGCGGAGCAGCGGCGCGCGGTCACGGCGCGCGTCGTGCACCTCGATGCGCAGTCGCGAGGGGATGAGGGAGAGGGAGAGCCACAGCCGGTTGCCGATCGGAGTGCCATGCACGACGGCATTGGTGACGAGCTCGGAGACCACCAACAGACCGGAGTCCGCGAAGAGTTCACCGGCGGGGGTCGAGTCGAGGAGCCGCAAGAGCGCCTGCCGGGCCTTCGCCGGCGACCGCCGACTGCGCAGCAGCCAGCAGCTGGACACGAACTCGGGGGGATTGTCAGGCGATTCGAACATGGCGAAGCCACCTTCGGGAGCGAGTGGAGAAGATCCAAGGCCGAGCTGCCGACTCTGCGAGCGCCCGGCGCAATGCATCGGAAAGCAAGCCCACAGACCGCACAGGACGTTCACGGTCGGCTAGCTTTCCATCACTCACAGCATGGATCACATCACATCCGCGGCGCAAGGTGAGCTTGACAAATATGAAAACTTTCAGATCTCAGGGCAAGGTCCGGCCCCTAGACTCACGCGGGTGGTGGCGAACCATCACACAGGGCATGCACACTGGATGCCGAGAGGTCTGAAGGGGTTACGTCTATGGCAGTTGCAGTGCCAGCAGTGCGCTACCGCCGCATTGCAGCCGAGCTCAGAAGGCTCCGCGAGCTCAAGAACCTGTCGGCAGAGGAAGTGGCCGCCCAAGTCGACGGCGTCAACCTCGTGAAGCTGTCCCGCTACGAGAACGCCCGGGTCCAACTCAAGCCGGATGTCGTTCAGAAGCTCCTCGACTTCTACGAGTGCGATCCGGAGCTCAAGGAAGTCCTCGTCGAGATCCTTCGTGACCGGCATCGGCCCGGCTGGGTAGCCGGCCTCGAACAGCTGAACCCGCTCTACCACGACCTGATCCGCTTGGAAGAGACGGCTATCGGCAACAAGTCGTATGAGTCGGCCTACATCCCCGGACTGCTGCAGACGCGCCGCTATGCACACGCCATCATCTCCAGCGGCGTCTTCAAGACACCCAGTGTTGAGGCTCGTGTCGATGTGCGAATCAACCGTCAGTCAGTGCTCACTCGCGCGGAGAATCCGCTGAAACTCTGGGCTGTCATCCACGAGTCCGCCCTGACCATGAAGGCGGCAGAGGGCGTGATGGCCGATCAGCTCGACAAGTTGATCCAGTGGAGTGGCCTCCCGAACATCAGCATCCAGGTCATGCCGGCATTCGCCCCACCTCACCCCGGCATGAACGGACCGTTCACCCTCCTGGAGTTTCGGCAACGAGATCTCGACCTCGCACTGCTCAGCGACATGCTCGCCAGCAACTGGGTGGAGAAGCCGGAGCACGTAGATGTCTACCGAACAGCCTTCGGCGAGATCATGGCGACAGCCCTTGGCCTCGACGAATCCCTCAACGTCATCCGAGAGAAGAGAGACCAGCTCAAGTGACCCACTACCCCGTCGCATCTGCACTGCCGGTGAACTGGTCGAAGGCTACCGCCAGCAACCCAAACGAGAACTGCGTCGAAGTCGCCGACGGCTTCACCGGCGTCGTCCCGGTCCGCGACAGCAAGGACCCGCACGGCCCGGCCCTCAGCTTCAGCCCCGAGGCCTGGCAGTCCTTCATCGCCGCCGTCCAGGCGGGCGAGCTCCCGGCAGCTCGCTAGCCTCAACTGTCCTGGGCGGCCCCGTGCCGAGCACGGGGCCGCCCCCGGATTGACGTCCACACCCGGTCCACAACACCGCGCCGAGTGCATGGACTCGCGCTCCCAGCCTTCTTCCAGCGACCTGCCAGCCTCTCATCGACTTCTCATCCGGCACCCCTAGCCTCCGCCAGATGAACGTCTCCCTGCTCGGCGGCTGGTTCCCCTGGGCCGTCCAGGCCGTGGCCCTCGCCCTGTTCCTGGCCGCGCTCGGCTGGCGGGACCGGGTCTGGCGGCTGAAGTGGGGCCCGGTCGCCCTCGGGACGGCGCTGCTGCTCACCGCCCTCGCCGCCGTCGGGGTGCTCGCGCTCGCCGGGATCACCGATCCGATCCCGTTCGGGGTGTGGCTGTGGGGCGGGGTCGCGGTCGCGGCGGTCAGCGCGCTCGGGTTCGGCTGGCGGGGCGCCCGCTGGTGGCGCCGGGCGCTCGCGCCGCCGGCCGCGCTGCTCGCCCTGTTCTGCGCCGCCAACAGCGTGAACATCGCCACCGGCTACTACCCGACCCTCGACGACGCGATCGGCGAACTGAGCGGGCAGCCGCTGCCGGAGCAGATCACGCTCGCCGAACTCGGCTCCCTGCACGGGAAGACGAAGACCGGCCGCATCGTCCAGGTGGACATCCCGAGCACGGCCAGCGGCTTCACCCACCGCCAGGAGCTCGTCTACCTGCCGCCCGCGTGGTTCCGCAGCCAGAACCGGCCGAAGCTGCCGGCGCTGGAGCTGATCGGCGGCGAGTTCGCCGCGCCCGACAACTGGATCCGCTCCGGCAACGCCGTGAGGACCGCGGACGACTTCGCCGCCAAGCACAACGGTTTCGCGCCGATCCTCGTCTTCGTCGACGCGACCGGCGGCTTCCGGGTCGACACCGAGTGCGTCGACGGCCCGCACGGCAACTCCGAGAGCCACCTGCTCAAGGACGTCCCGCCGTTCGTCCAGAAGACCTTCAACGCCGCCACCGACCCGCACAAGTGGGGCGTGGCCGGCTGGTCCATGGGCGGCACCTGCGCCGTCGACCTCACCGTCGAACACCCCAACGTCTTCACCCACTTCGGCGACTTCTCCGGCGACAAGGGCCCCTCCACCGGCGACAAGGACCACACCGTCCAGGAGCTGTACGGCGGCGACGCGGCCGCCTGGGCCGCCCACGACCCGCTGACCGTCCTCGCCCACCACCCCAAGTACCAGGGCGTCTCCGGCTACTTCGGGCAGGGCGACGAGGAGCACGGCCAGATCGAGTCCGCCAGGGCCCTCAACGACGCCGCCCGGAAGGACGGCATCCGCACCACCACCGCCGTCGGCTCCGGCAAGCACACCTGGCAGACCGGCGCCGCCACCTTCGCCCAGGCCCTCCCCTGGCTCGCCCAGCAGCTCGGCGTCCCCGGCACCCACGCCTGATCCGCCACCGGTCCGGGGGCGCGCCGTGCCGGGCCGGGCCTGGCGGGCCACCCGGCGGGAGGGCGGCGGATCCGGTCGGGGGAAAGCCTTGGCATCGGCCGTCCGCCGCGACCGGCCGCGGGCCCGCACGGGCGGGTCGGCCGGGGCTGCGGCCGACCCGCAAACCCCCGCCCGACAGGGGGAATCCGCGACCGCGCGCCGTCCCGCCGACCGGTCGGGCGCCGAGGGCCCGCCATACCTTCCGACACGCCCGCACACACGTTCACCACCAACGCCCCCGCAGCGGCCGGGGAAGGCGGCCTACCCGCCGGTATCCCGCTTTGCTCCCGGCGGCCCGGTGGCATAAGTTTCGACCGCCGTCGACGCAGCCGACCCCGACCGCCCCTCGGAGCAGAGGAGCGCAGCGGGCCGGCGGCCGGGCGGCAGAACGTACGGGGGAAGGGAACAGCCATGCCGAGTGCCCGCATCCGCGAGGCGACCGGGCAACGGGAACGGGCGGACGGCGCCGCGCACACACGGCCCGGGACCACCGCGGGCCCGGCCCCGGGCCACTCGGCCCGCTCGGGGCGCTGACCCGGCGCCACGCCCCGACCACCACCACAGAACCACCACAGACGGCCCCGCGCACCGCCGAGGCGGCGCCCGGGGCGGACGGCAGGTCGGCCCGTCCGGCACAGGGGACCGGACGGACCGACCGCCGCACCAGCACAAAAACCAAAGGGTCAGAGGCCGAGGCTGCTGAGCGCGGTGGTCCAGTCGGTCACGATGGCGCTGCGGGCGTCGTCGAGGCCGACCGTGCCCTTGCAGACCGCGTTCTTCAGCTTGGTCTCGACGCCGTCCTTGCCGGTCGCGGTCTGGCTGCCGTAGCGGGGCTCGGGCCAGAGGTTGCGCGGGTCGCGCGGGGCGCCGCCGAGCTCCAGCGGGACGAAGTGGTCCTCCTCGTAGTCGGACAGGTTGGTGTCCGCGTAGCCGTACTGCGCGATCTGCTGCGCCTTCAGCGCGTTGGTGTAGCTGGTCGGCGGGCGGACGGTGGAGGTCCAGCCGGAGACGCAGATGGTCTGGCCGATGGTGGCCTGGGTGACGTCCGGGTTGTAGGCGCCCGGCGTGCAGGACGGGTCGGGCAGCGGCAGGTAGGCCTGCGAACAACTCGCCGCGAGCGGACGGATCTTGACGGGTGAGCCCTTCGCGGGGGCGGCCTGCGCGGTGCCGGCCGCGAGCCCGGCGGCGGCGAGGACGGCCGCCGCGGCGACGACGGTGAGACGCTGACGGAGCATCATGTGGGGAGATCTCCTAGGCCCAATGCCAGTGACTTTAGGTTGTGTCGTGCTGGGTGACGGTGACTGTTGCCGGTTGTGGTGGTGGCCAGTTGTGGTGTTGGGCGCGTTTGAGGGG